>CAMONF010000215.1 GCA_946620335.1 uncultured Clostridia bacterium | reverse complement strand
TGAATGAAGTCACCGTCGGCGACGGCTGCCTCGACATGCTCTCCTGCTTCCAGTTCGGCCGGGCCATGGGCATTCCCCAGCTGGCCGACATGGACACCTGCGACATGGAACGCCTCGCCACCGTCATGAAGCGTCTTCAGGCCCTTGCACCCCAGCGCGAGCGGACCGACAGCATCCTGGCTGTCATCGACACAGAGACAGGTGAAGTCACGGACCTCCACCGCTTTGAAGACCAGGTCATCGAGGCCCCCAACTGGCTGAATGACGGCGATACCATTTTCTACAACGCCGACGGGCGAATCTGGCGCTACAGAATTTCCACTGACACGGTGGATGCGGTCAACACCGGCGGCTGCGTCCTCTGCAACAACGACCACGTGCCCTCCCCGGACAACAACCACCTGGCCGTGAGCTGTGACCCGGGTAATTCCCCGAACGGCTTCCAGTCCTACATCTACGACGTCGACCTGGCCACAGGAGTTGCCCGCCAGGTGACGCCCGACGGCCCAAGCTTTCTTCACGGCTGGTCGCCCGACGGCAAAGAGCTGGCTTACTGCGCCTTCAGGGCTGCAGAGAAGGGCTTCCGCGTCGACGTTCTCACCATCCCCGTCGAGGGTGGAAATGAGACCACTCTCACAGACGGCGTCGGCTACAACGACGGCCCGGAGTACTCTCCCGACGGAAAGTACATCTACTTCAACTCCACCCGGTCCGGCCTCATGCAGGTATTCCGGATGGACCGCGACGGTGGGAACCTGACGCAGCTGACCTTCACGGAGGAAAACAACTGGTTCGGCCACATTTCTCCGGACAACCGAAAGCTCCTCTCCCTGGCCTTCCGCAAGGGCGACCTGGATTCCCACGAGCACCTGCCCAACATGCAGGTCTCCCTGAACCTTCTGGAGGCGGACGGGGCAAATCCCAGAAAGCTCCTCGAATTCTTCGGCGGCCAGGGCTCCATCAACGTGAACTCCTGGGCTCCGGACAGCCGGAGGGCGGCCTTCGTATACTATGAACTGAAGCACAGGTGAAAGGGCCTCGCCAGGAGGCAAGGCAGCGCTGGTCCGCCATCTTCGGGCAACAATACTGGATCGGCAGTAAATGATCTCCACGTATGCGTTTAAGCACTGCCTGCACACTTCCCGAAGCAGTACTGCTCCGGCAGGAAATGGGATCCGGGCACGCCATACAGCATTGGTCAGCTTTGCAATTACCTCTTCAATACATCAAAAAGCGGCGCCTGCCGATCTCCTTTTCAGGTGATTGGCAGGCGCCGCTTCTATATATTGTCCATTCTGACTGGATTTATACCTTGCCCACATCAGTGGATGCGAGTGCCGGCCGGCACGATCGGATCCACAAAGATGACCTGGCAGCCGCAGGCGTTGTTGGTGGCGGCCAGCAGCATGCCCTCACTGGTCACGCCGGTAAGACGGGCCGGAGCCAGGTTGGCCACGACGATGATCTTCTTGCCGACCATCTCCTCGGGCTTGTAATAATCCTTGATGCTGGAGACGATGACACGCTCCTTCTCGCCGTCAAAGAGGGTGAGCTTGTAGTTGTTCCTGGCCTTGCGGATCTCCTGGCACTTTCTGATCTCGCAGACGCGCAGGTCGATGCGGTCAAAGTCCTCCAGGGTGATCTCCGGCTTCACCGGAGCGACCGGGTCGGGATCGCCGTAGACGATCTTCTTCTCCTCCTCGGCAGGCGCGTTCTTGGCGGCCTCCTCGGCGGCCTTCATTTCCTTCTCCTCTTCGGTCTCCGGCGTGGAGAAGTCAAGGAGCGGCAGGAAGCTGGCCTTGTCGATGGCGAAGAGGAAGAGGTAGAGTCTGGGGCCGGTCTCCTTGCCCAGGAGCAGGCGGTAGACGTTCTTGAAGAACTTGCCCTGAATCTTCTTGATGTCCGGACGGTCCTCGCCGTAAATCTCCTTCGGGATGGCGTAGAGGCGGGTGTTCAGATCGTCCAGGGTATAGTTTTCATTTGCCAGATAGTCGTGGAGAATGGCGATGGCCTTCTTCTCGTCCTCATCCAGCTCGTTATATACCTCGAAGTTCCTGTAGGCGCCCAGGTGGTTGACGCTCTCGGGGGAGCAGTTCTCAAGCCAGTACTTGGCCCTGTCGAGACGGTTCTTGAAGTCCTCGTACTTGTAGCACTCCTCGGGGCTCTTGGCGATCTTCTCGAAGACGATCTCCAGCATCTCCGGGTTGAAGTTCACGATGGAGCCGAACTGGGCCAGGTGGGAGAAGGGAACCGTCTTGATTTTCTCGCCGGACACGAGGCAGTTGGCCATGACGTCGCGGGTCTTCTCGTCGCAGTTGCCGCTGATATACTGGTTGTACTGCTTGTCGAACTCGAAATACTGGCGCAGGATGCCATCGTCGAAGCAGAAGTCGAAGGCCTTGGTGGGCTCGGAGCGGGCATAGAGCCAGATGATGATGTCCGGCTCGTAGATCTTGAGCAGGGTATCCGGGGTGAGGTTCAGGCCAGTGGAACCGGACATCTTGCCGGTGCTGCCCTTGATGCCGATGAACTCATAGCCCTGGAAGAGCGGGGCCGGGTAATTGAAGATCTTCTTGGCGATGATCTTAGCGTTGTCGTAGCTGCCGCCCGGGGAGGCGTGGTCCTTTCCGCCCGGCTCGAAGTCGACGCCCTCATAGAGCCATCTCATGGGCCAGTCAATCTTCCAGGCCAGCTTGCAGTTGAAGTCTGTGGTGAAATTGAAGGTGCCGTGATGGCCGCAGGTGCACTCGTACTCCGCCACCGTGCAGTCCTCGGAGAGGCTGGTGATCTTGGTGGTGTCGCGCTTGCAGCAGGGGCAGTAAATGCTGACCGGATAGTAGGCCTCGCGCTCGCCCTCCTGGGCGTCCTGGGTCCTTAAGCTGTCCAGAATGTCGAAGATCTCGCCGCGCTTCTTAAGGGCAGTCAGCACCAGGTCCTTGTACTTGCCGGACCGGTACATGTCGGCCTGATAGCGATAGTCCATCTTGATGCCGAACTTCTCCATGGAAGCCATGAACTCCTGCTCGAAGTAGTCGGCATAGCTCTTTGCCTCGCCGTTGAAGGGGTTGGGCACATCCACGTAGGGATAACCGACGTACTGCTCGTAGTCGTCATGCACGGCCGCCACGTTCTTCGGGACCTTGCGCATGCGGTCGAACTCATCCCAGGAGAAGAGCAGACGGGCCTTTTTGCCTCTGCGCTCCAGGGCCTTGACCACGAAAAGGCTGGTGGCGATGTCTCTGAAGTTACCGATATGGATGGAGCCTGAAGGTGAAATGCCCGCCGCGCAGACATATTCCTCCTTGTTGGGGTTGCGCTGAATGATCTTCTCAGCAATTCGGTCTGACCAGTGCATGAAACGTCTCCTTCTTATATTTATTAGTTTCAGCTGTTACTTTATTCGCTAATTTAAGAAGTTTACCATCATTTTTGGAAAATGAAAACCTCCAATTTGATTTTCCTCCCTCTCCCCGGCAAAAATCAGCGTTTTCCCGCTTTCCATGTGACCTGGCGGCCGGCCGTTGATGATTTTGTATAGTGCATGGATCCAATCTTTCTGTTAGTATTTAGGTAGGTGCCGACCGCTGATGATCAGGTGGGAGGAAACTGGATCCGCAGGAGCCAATCTGCGTGTTTCTTCCCGGCACGGCCCAGCGCCACGCTTCGCCTTGTCCGCTTCGAATACGGACATCCGCCGCTCTTGACCGACCGGCGAAAAACTCTCTGAGGCAACTGTGATGACATAAGGAGCTGTCCTCGGCAGACCGCCGAAGAAACGTCTTCGAGGCGGCTGTGATGACATCGGGGGCTGCCCTCGACAGACCGGCGAAGAAATCGAAGAACACAGGAGATATTCATGACATCGGAGGAATTTTTCGACCGTTTTCATATAAACCTCACCGACCAGCAGCGGGCCGCCGTCGAAGCCGTGGACGGACCGGTCCTTCTTCTCGCCGTGCCGGGCAGCGGCAAGACGACTGTCCTCGTGGCGAGACTGGGCTACATGATTTTTGTCCGGGGAATTGCCCCAGAGCGGATCCTTACAGTCACCTACACAGTGGCCGCCACCAGGGATATGCGGGAGCGATTCGCCTCCTTCTTCGGGGACGAGCTGGCCTCCCGCCTGGAATTCCGCACCATCAACGGGATCTGCGCCAAGATCATCGCCGCCTTCAGCCGGGAAGTGGGCAAAAAGGCCTTTGATCTCATTTCCGACGAGAAAAAATCCGGCGCTATTCTGGGGGCCAAATACCGGGAGGTGACGCAGGAGTTCGCCACGGAGAGCGACCTGGCGGACCTTCGGACCCGGATCACCCGGATCAAGAACCAGGGGCTCTGCGAGGAGGAGATTCGCGCCCTCGAAAAGGAGGCCGGGTACGACATTTTCGCCATCTATGTCGCCTACAACAAGGCCCTTCGGGAAGCCCGCCTCATGGACTACGACGACCAGCTGGTCTACGCGCTCAACATCCTGAAGAGATCGAAGCCGACGCTGGCGGCCTTTCGCGCCGCCTATCCCTACATCTCGGTGGACGAGGCCCAGGACACGTCCAAAATTCAGCACACCATCATCGCCATGCTGGCCGGGAAAAATGACAACCTCTTCATGGTCGGCGACGAGGACCAGAGCATCTACGGCTTCCGCGCGGCCTACCCGGAAGCGCTGCTCCGCTTCGAGGCGGACCACCCGAATGCCCGGGTCCTGCTAATGGAGACCAATTTCCGGTCCGATCAGAACATTGTAAAGGCCGCCGACCGCTTCATCCGCATGAACTCCCTGCGCCGGGACAAGCACATGGAAGCCTCCCGCGACGCGGCCGTCCAGATTGAACGGATCGACCTGACCGGACGGCGGGCCCAGTATACCTACCTGGCCAAGGTCGCCGCCAACGGGCGCGAGGAGACGGCTGTCCTCTACCGGAACAATGAGAGCATGCTCCCGCTCCTGGATCTGCTGGACAGGGAAGGTCTCAGCTATCGGGTCAGGCAGGCGGACCTCACCTTCTTCTCCCACCGGATCGTGAACGACATCACAGACATCCTCCGCTTCTCCCTGGATCCGTCAGACACAGAGATCTTCATGCGGATCTACTATAAGCTCTCCACCTACCTGAGCCGTGAGACAGTAAATGAAGTCTGCGAGCTGGCCAAGTCCCGCTCCCTGCCGGTCCTGGCCGCTGTCCAGCGATGCCGTTCCATCCCCAACGGGACCCGAACCAGCTGCCAGACCCTGGCTGAGTTCCTGTCCGTCATCGCCCGGGAAAAGCCGGATTCCGCCATTGCCCTGATCGAGGGGCCTTGCGGCTACAGTCACTACCTGGACCGAATGGGCATGAATACCCAGAAGCTTTTCATCCTGAAGACCCTCGCAGCCAGGGAGACAAGTATCAAAAACTTCCTCAGCAGGCTGGAAGCTCTGCGGAATCTGGTGCTGAACGCGGACCACGATCCGTCCTGCCACTTCATCCTCTCCACCATCCATGCCAGCAAGGGTCTGGAATATGACACCGTCTATCTCATGGACGTGGCGGACGGCATATTCCCCGAGAGCGTGCCCATGAAAAAGAAGCCCTCGAAGGAGGAAACCGCCGCCTACGAGGAGGAACGCCGGCTCTTTTACGTGGGGGTGACCCGGGCGAAGAACCGTCTTCGGATCTTCACCTTCGGGAAGAATCTGACCTTCTGCCGGGACCTGCTCCCGGAGAGCTTCCGGCAGAAGGCCCAGACAGTCAAAAAGGGAAAAATAACATCACTCCATCATCCGCCTGCCATCAAGGACTTCCCGGAGGAGGCTTACGCCCGGTTCAAAGATAGTCTCACAGAGGGGCAGGTCGTCAGGCACAAAAACCTGGGGAATGGGTACATTTCCCGGATGGACGACAGCCGGGTCACCATCCTCTTCGGGGACCAGGAGCGGACCTTCGACCTGAGATTCCTCTTCATGAAGGATCTTCTGGACGTCACGGAAGGCTGAGAAGCATGGATGGAAGGATGAAAGAAGCCTGGCAGACAGCAGAGACTTGCTGTAACAGGATGTTGCAAATTGAGATGTGGGGACAGCCATGGCTGGTCTCAGGCAGATACCGTCCGTCCTGTATCATGAGAGATCATCATACATTGTGTAATATAGTTTTGATTGTGATCCCGCAGAAAGGAGCAGACAATGGAGCAGAGGAACAAGGTCACATTTTTTGTCAGCGGCTATGGAGCAAGGGAGGACACCTGCATCAGACTCGTGGCCGGGTATCCCGAGGAAGGCAGCTTTGAAGTTCTCCGTTCCTACAGCGGGATGGCTTCCCCGTCTTACCTCGCCCTGCGGCAGGTGAACGGCAGCACATATCTGTACACCTTCGAGGAAAACTCCCCCGGCGGCGCAGTTATGGCCTACCGCCTCACGGAGGAAGGCGCTGAGCTTCTCTCCCGCTTTGAGGCGGACTGGATCGGGCCCTGCCATATTTCCGTCTCCGACAGGGACGACATGGTCTTCGCAGCTTCCTACATGACCGGGAACGTGGCGTCCTTCCGTATTGAGGATGACCAGAGCCTGACCTTCGCCTGCCGGCAGCAGCATGAAGGCGTCGGCGTCCATTATGACCGGCAGCGGGCTCCGCATTGCCACTACTGCGAGGAGCGGGATGGGCAGCTCTATGTGGTGGACCTGGGGCTGGATAAGGTCTTCATTTATGATGTGGATCATACGACAGGCGCTCTCGTACTCAGCGGCCGGGATATCATTCTCCCGCCCGGGTCCGGTCCCAGGCATCTCATCATGCCGCGCAGGTATCCGGACCGGCTGTATGTGCTGACCGAACTGACGGCCAGAGTTTTCTATTATGAGCGCGTGGACGGTGTCTGGACCTTCCGCCAGGAGGAGGATGCCCTGCCCGGTCTCACGTCAGATCCGGCCCTCCAGGTACCGCCGACCGCGGATATGCTCAGCATCGGCGCCGCCATCAAGCTGAGTGAGGATGAAGCCTATCTCTTCGTCTCCTGCCGCCTCGGCTATCAGCGGGTGACAGTCTTCCGCATCGAGGCCGATGGTAGTATTACATACTGCGATACAGAATTGACCGGCGGTATTACACCTCGTGACATCGCTGTTACAGGCAATAC
>CAMONF010000214.1 GCA_946620335.1 uncultured Clostridia bacterium | reverse complement strand
GAAGCCCATGCCACCTACTGGATTGCCTGTCTGGCTTCTGAACAGCAGAAATACCGTTCTGTTTTCAGCGCAGTCCGGGGGAATATGTTGAGAAACCAGTCCTGATTGAACCGGATAAAATCCTGCCGGTATCTGGGATCATACTTGATTACTTTCATAACGTGCATCCAGTATTGACATGATAGCTTCCGAGTGTGTTGAAAATTCTTCCAGTTTTTCTTCTGATAGCCCCGAAAGATTCTCTGCAATCTGCGCCGTACCTTCAGCCTGCCATCCTTCCACCCAATTATATCATCTAACAAAAAAAGGTGCCCATCGCCATAATGGCAATGAGCGCAAATTCCGGTTCACACTACTGTCCTGTAATTCATACGGACTTCTTTTCAATCTTCACAGGTGATACAGAGATTCCGGAAGAAGCCGTCCGTGCCGATATCCACGTAAAGCCCCACATTTCCTCTTGCAGAAGGACCGTGCTTCAGGCCTGTAACCTTCAGCACCTCTTTCTGATCCACATAAAAAGCTGCGCAGTCATCCCTGACCACAGCCTTTATATGGCTCCACTCGTTCAAGGCGATGGTATCTACCCGATTCTCATAGTCTGTGATTCCAAAACTGCGGAGATATGAAAATGTATATCCGGCTCTTCTGTGCCATGTAATGACCCTTTCCTAAGACCTCCGTCGCCTACCTGTATTCGCAGTCCTCCAGGTGGTCGTTCACCATCCCGATGGACTGGAGAAAGGAATAGGTGATCACAGGACCGACGTAGCTCATGCCTCGCTTTCTCATATCCGCGCTCATGGCCCTCGACACGTCAGATTCCGTCGGCATTTCCGCCGGCTCCCTGAAATGCCCGTCGATCACCTTACCACCTGAAAAGTTCCAGAGGTAGGCGTCGAAGGAGCCGAACTCCGCCTGGATCTGCTTCACGATCCGCGCGTTCTTCCGCACGCTGAAGATCTTGCTTCGGTTGCGGATCAGACCCTTGTCATTAAGAAGCCCTTCCAGCTCCTCGTCGGTCATATCCGCGCAGGCATTGATGTCAAAATCATGGAAAGCGCTCTTGTAGGCCTCCCGCTTGTGCATAATGGTCTTCCAGGATAAGCCCACGCTGGCACCCTCCAGGCAGAGCATCTCAAACTGGAAGCGGTCGTCGTGGCTGACCTTGCACCACTCGTGATCATGGTAGCGCTCCAGTATGGGATCTCCCTCATACCAGGCGCGGCATCTGTTCTCGCTCATTGTCATGCTCCTCTTTTGTAAGCAGGGAAAGTGGGAACCGTCCCTGATTCCCACTTTCTCTTTCCGCCTTCAAGGCACAAACCTATACCCCAGCCCTCTCACGGTCTGGATATAAACCGGATTGTGCCGGTCTTCCTCCACCTTGCTCCGCAGCCGGTTCACGTAGACCATGATGGCATTGTCGTCCACGGGGTTCTCCGGCCCCCAGACCTGCTCGAAAATCATCTCCTTGGTGAAGATCTGCCTGGGATGCTTCATAAATAATAAGAAGAGGGCCGCTTCCCTGGAGGACAGCACGATCTCTTCGCTGCCCTTAAAGAAGCGCATGGTGGACCCGTCATAGGAGAAATCCCCGGCCGTCAGCCGGACTTCTCCCTTATGCTTGTCATTCTCCACGCTGCTGCGCGACCGGCGGATCAGGGCCCTGGCCTTGGCGCCCAGAATGAGCGGCCGGAAGGGCTTTGTGATGTAATCGTCGGCGCCGACAGTGAGCCCGTAGAGGGAGTCATAGTCTTCATTTCTGCCGCTGACGATCATGACGGGCGTGTTGTTGCCTTCCTTCCGGATCTTCCGGATAACGTCGAACCCCTCCATGTCCCCCAGCATCACGTCGATCAGAATCAGGTCGAAATGCTGGGCGCTGATGACCTCGAGAGCTTCCTTGCCGCTCCCGGCAATCACCGGCTCCATATCGTTGCTCAGCATGACTTTCTCCAAAAGCCTGCAGATGGACGGGTCGTCATCTGCGATCAGCACTCTGTCTGCCATTCACACTCTCCTGTTTCATATAATAAAAACATATCTGCCCAAAAGCGTGGCAGTAAGTCTATTATATGCTCCCGACAGCCGAAAAACAACCCATCGCCGTCCCAGCCGGAGAAGACGGTCCCAAGTGAGTGCATATTCTGTGCTCACAGCACTTCACCCGGCAGGCGGGGATGGTGTATACTACTTGTCATGAATTCATTTTTTTGACAGCCGGACAGAGAAAGCGCGGCATGTCCGCGGCCGTCCCTGTATACCCCGAAGAGGAAAGCCTATGACTATACAAAGCAGCAAAAGCAAGGAAAACAGCCCATCCCCGCTCGCAGCCATGCCGGTCAGGACCTTCCTGGTCCTGAGCGCCATAGTCACTTCCCTAATCCTGGCCGCAGGCTACTGGATCTGGACCGGATACGGCGGTCAGATCATGAACAACCACAAGCAGGCCCTGCTCCTCATCTCCCGGGCCCTGGCCAGCAGCATGGAGTCCTCCCTCCAGGAATTCCACAGCACACTGGACTACCTGTATACGATCGAGGAGGACGCCGGATCCTTTGAGGGTGCTCAGGATCTCTACCGGCAGTATCTGATCTCCCACGAAGGGTTCGAAAAGGATATTCTCTTCATGTCCGACGGGGAGGAGGAGAGTGTTCTGGGCACGGTCCTCATTTCCAGCCAGGAGGTGTCACGGATTGACGAAGACGATTCCATCTGGCTCGCCTCCGACCAGAACGGCGGGCATCTCTACCTCTTCCGCCGGGAGCTCTCAGACAACGAAGCCCTGTGCCTGGCCATCGACGCTGATCTTTGCTATGAGAACTGGCTGGCCGACGTCCGGATCGGCTCCAGCGGCTACATCATGGTCAAGAACTCGAACGGCATCATCCTCATGCATCCGGAGGACTCCCAGTGGGGCATCCACGTGATCGACGGACGCAAGGAATTGTACGCCGACGTAGATCTCAGCAGCCTGGAGGAGATGGTCAATGTTCAGAACGAGGGAAATGACGGCATTCTTGAGTACGACTCCTACTGGTGGATGGAGGAGCCTCTGGTCAAGGTCCACAAGATCAGCGGCTACGCGCCGGTCCATCTGGGCAATGACTTCTGGATCATCAGCTCGGTCGTGGACTACGACGATTACAGCGCCCCTATCGCGAACGGCTTCTTCCGGACGTCCCTTCTCTTTCTGGGAAGCCTGACCGCCATTGTGGCCATGCTCATCTTCCTGGGCACCCTCCTCACGGAGCGGCAGCGCAGCCTGCAGGAAATTGCCACCCTCCGGGCCCTCAACGAGCGGCTCGAGACAATCCACCGTCTGGAGGACCGCATCGGCCACCAGCAGCGCCTGCAGATCATCGGCACCATGACCGGCGGCATCGCCCACGAATTCAACAACCTCCTGACCCCCATCATGGGGTATGCGGAGCTCCTCATGATGGAGCTGCCGGATGACTCGGACGCCTATGACAACGCCCTGGAGATCTACGACGCCTCGGAAAAGGCCAGGGAGGTCATACGGCAGCTCTCCGCCCTGAGCCGCCGGAACGTCGAGACCGTCTTCCGGAAAAAGGAGGCCCTCCAGCTCCTTGTGCGGAGCTGCAAGATGATGCAGTCCGTCTGCCCGGCGGATATCCGTCTGGAGGAGTCCTACGACCTGAACAGCGACGTCTCCATCCTCTGCAACCCCACCCAGATCAACCAGGTCCTCCTGAACCTCTGCCTCAACGCCATTCAGGCCATCCGCGCCAGGGAGAACTCACCCGATCCCTCTACGGGCAAGGCCAGTCCCGTCGACGGTCTGATCCGCCTGTCCGCACGGGTGATTTCCCGCCACCGGCTGAGCAGGTACCCGCAGATGAAGGACGTCGAGGTTCCCGAGGAATGGAGCAGATACCTGGAGATCCGCATGGAGGACAACGGGTGCGGCATGACTTCGGGGACCCTCCGCCAGATATTCACCCCCTTCTTTACCACCAAAAAGACAGGCGAAGGCACCGGTCTTGGTCTCACGCTGGCTGAGCAGATCATCGTCTCCCACCGGGGCTTTATTTTTGCGGAAAGCACGCCCCTTGAAGGCAGCACATTCTACGTCTGCCTGCCGGTCATGACTTCCTCCGCCCAGGACCAGAGCCTGGAAATGTTCCCCGCCTCCTCCCAGACCGTCCGCATCGTCATCGCGGACGACAACGCAAAGATCCTGGACATGCTGCAAAAGAGCTTCCAGAAGCTTTCCCTGGACGTCGAGATCTGCCGCACCCGGTCCAAGCTTCAAAAGGTCCTGGACGCCGCCTCCACCGACGTGCTCCTCATCGACGAGAGCCTCAGGGACTGCAACGGCATCGATTTCTGCATGTCCATCCAGGGCCTCTACCCACGGCTGATCAAGATCGCCCTGGCGGACTACCCGACCCACACCCTCCTCGAGGCCAAGCAGCGCGGCATCATCGACGGCTATCTCTTAAAGCCCTTCTCCGATACGGACGCCATCGCGGAGATCCGGCGGTGCAGCAAGAATTCGGTCTGAATACAAAGGCTGTGAAAAAGTGGGAATCAGGGACGGTTCCTTTTCCCAGTTTTCAAAGAAAACTGGGAAAAGGAACCGTCCCTGATTCCCACTTTTCTTAATATTTTGTAAGAAAAATCAGCAATGTTCTGTAAGGTTCCTTCTTTACAATACTCTACGGGTTAAACAAGAGAGGTCCGTGGCGAAGCGCAGCGGTCCTCACGGGAATCCTGTCCGGATTTCCAGAAAAAAGGCGCTTCAAAAAAAGGAGGAACTAAATGAGTGGAACTATTGTAGGTATTCTCGGATTCCTGACGATCATCGCGATCATCTATCTGCTCTTCCAGAGCAAGACATTGCCCTCGATCGCCTTCATCCTGGTGCCCTCGATCCTGGCCATCATCCTGGTCATCGGCGGCTACTACACCATCGGCGACATCGGCGAGCTGGTCAAGGGCGGCTTCAAGACCACCGGCCCCACCGCTGCGCTCTTCGTCTTCAGCGTGCTGTACTTCGGTATCATGGGCGATGTCGGTCTCTTTGACGTCATCATCAACGCCCTCATGAAGCTGGTCGGCGACTCCGTCATCGGCGTCACCATCATGACCGCCATCATCGCCCTCATCGGCCATCTGGACGGCGGCGGTGCTTCCACCTTCTGTATTCTGATCCCGGCCATGCTCCCGGTCTATCAGAGAATGCATATGCGTCCGACCACCCTGCTCCGCATCGCGGTTCTCGCCATGGGCGTTCTGAACCTGATGCCCTGGGCTGGCCCGACCATGCGTGCCGCTTCCGTCCTTGGTATGGAAGCCGGCGCCCTCTGGAAGACCCTCATCCCGATCCAGATCTTCGGTATCATTCTCTGCCTTGCCCACGCCGTTCTCGCCGGCTTCCAGGAGCAGGCAAGAGGCGCCGGCCTCCACGGCAAGCTTGCCCAGGAGGAAGGTGCTGTTGAAGTCACTGCTGCTGAGGCTGCTGCTGTCAACGACCTTGCCCGTCCGAAGCTCTTCATCTTCAACCTGATCCTCACCATCGCTGTCATCGCCCTTCTTGTCTGGGATCAGTTCCCCAGCTACCTGCCCTTCATGCTCGGCGTTGCCATCGCCATCATGGTCAACTATCCTGGCGCCCCGATGCAGAAGAAGATCATCAACAGCCATGCCGGCCCCGCCCTCATGATGTGCTCCACCCTTATGGGCGCCGCCGTCCTCATGGGTATCCTGGTCTACGGCTTTGACGTCAGCGGCTCCGCCGTCATCGCCAAGCAGGGCACAGAGATGGCCATCGTCAGCGTCGTCACCAACATGGCCAACATCATCAAGATGATCCTTCCGGCTGCCCTCGGCACACATCTGCCGCTGGTCATCGGTATCCTCTCCGTCCCGTTGGCTCTGGCCTTCGATACGGACTCCTACTTCTATGGCATGCTCCCGGTCATGGTCGCCATCGGCGCCAGCTTTGGTGTTGAGGCCCTTCCGATCGCCGTCGCCATGGTCGTCTGCCGTAACTGCGCCACCTTCATCAGCCCGATGGTCCCCGCCACTCTGCTGGGTATCGGACTTGCCAACGTCGACATCAAGGACCACATCAAGGCAAGCTTCCTGTACGTATGGGGATTCTCCATCATTTGTATGATTTTCGCCATCATTCTTGGTATAATGCCTCTGTAATCACCATTCTTGCCATTCGCTTCGCGGAGGTTCAACCGACCTCAGAAAGGAGTACTTATGGAAATCTTAAAGCCTGCCGTAGCAGGTACGCTTGAATCCAGCGACTGCATGGTCACCGTGGAGCCGGGCGCCGGTCAGATCGATCTCGATCTGACCAGCTCCGTCATCCGCCAGTTCGGCCCGCAGATCAGGAAGGTCATCGCCGAGACGCTGGACCGCCTGGAAGTCACGGACGCCCGCGTCACCGTCGTCGACAAGGGCGCGCTGGACTGCACCATCAAGGCACGCGTGGAAGCAGCTGTTTTCAGAAGTAACGGCATCAAGCAGAACATTCCGTGGGGAGGTGCAATCAAATGAATCCAGCCCTTAACCCGAACAAAAAAAGACTTCGCCGGAGCATGATGTTCTTGAACGCCCAGAAACCTGGCCTCATCAAGGACCCCTACGTCTACGGACCTGACTCCATCATGCTCGACCTCGAGGACGCCGTCGCCATGAAGGAAAAGGACGCGGCTCGCTACTCCCTCTTCCACGCTCTTCGTGAGATCAACTATCGTGGCGTCGAGCGGGTCGTCCGCATCAACGGCCTCGACTCCGACATGTGGGAGGAAGACATCCGCTGCTCTGTGGCCGGCGGCTGCGACTCCATCCGTATCCCCAAGACCGAGACCGCCGAAGACGTCAAGCGCGTCGAGGCAGTCGTAGAAGCTTCCGAGCTCCAGTACGGCCGGGAGCCGGGCAGCGTTCTCATCATGGCGGCCCTCGAGTCCGCCAAGGGCGTCCTGAACGCCCTGGAGATCTGCGAAGCCTCTCCCCGCCTCTTCGGCATCGCCCTCTCCGGCGGTGACTACACCAAGGACCTGCAGACCGTGATCACCGGCACCGGCGTGGAGCTCATGGGCGCCCGCCAGCACATGATCATCGCTGCCCGCGCCGCCGGTGTACAGTGCTTCGACACAGTCTGGACCAATCTGAACGACATGGAAGGCTTCCGCAAGGACGTCGAGACCATCAAGGCCATGGGCTTTGACGGCAAGTCCATCATCAACCCCAGGCAGATCCCCATCGTCCATGACATCTACACACCTACCCAGAAGGAAATCATCTTCGCCGAGAAGGTCGTCAAGGAGATCGACGAGAAGAGCGCCCAGGGCATCGGCGTCTTCACCGTGGACGGCAAGATGATCGACATCGCTTTCTACGACGGCGCCAAGCGTACCCTCATGCTGGCGAAGGCAGCCGGCAAGTACAAGGGAAACCTGTGAGAAGGGGGGACATGATCAATGATTAATGCAGTAGGAAGAGAAATTCCCGACGAGATTCTGAAGCTCACCGGCAAAGAGCCCTTCCAGGGCAACCACTACAAGGAAGGCGTGCCCTTCCGGCGCTACGCACCCATCATCCGCCCGGTCATGAACAACGAGCACAGCAAGCTCGTGAAGGACATCCATGAGGCCCTTGTCAGGTGCAAGGCCCACAACGGCATGACCGTCAGCTTCCACCACCACTTCCGCGAGGGCGACCTGGTCGTCAACATGGTCATGGAAGAGATCCACAAGATGGGTCTTAAGAACATCACCCTGGCAGCCACCTCCCTCGGCAAGGCCCACGATCCGCTGGTCCCCATGATCGAGGACGGCACCATCACCTCCATCCAGGCCTCCGGCGTCCGCGGCAAGATCGGCGAAGCCATCTCCCACGGCAAGCTGAAGAACCTGGCCATCATGAGGTCCCACGGCGGCCGTGTCCGCTCCCTGGTGACCGGCGAGACCAAGGTCGACATCGCCTTCATCGGCGCTCCGACGGCTGACGAATACGGCAACCTTCGCGGCGTCGGCGGCAAGAACAACTGCGGCGTCCTCAGCTTCTCCCACGTCGACGGCGACTGCGCCGAGTACGTCGTGGCCATCACGGACACCCTGGTACCCTTCCCCAACTTCCCGGCCCACATTTCCATGACCAAGGTCGACTACGTCTGCGTCGTGGATGCCATCGGTATCGCCGAGAAGATCGCCACCGGTGCGGCCAAGCCCACCACTGACCAGAGAAAGCTCATGATGGCCGAGTACTGCACCCAGGTCGTCGTGAACACGCCCTACTTCAAGGACGGCTTCTCCTACCAGACCGGCGTCGGCGGCGCCTCCATCGCCTCCACCATCTCCCTGACCAAGATCATGGAAGAGCGCGGCATCAAGATGGGCTTCGGCGTCGGCGGCCTGACCAAGCCCATGTGCGACCTTCTGGACAAAGGCCTTGTCCGTGTCCTTCTGGACACCCAGGCCTTTGACGTGGACGCGGTCACCAACGTTCTGAACCCGGCTCACCACCGGATCACAGCCGGCGCTTACGCGAACCCCTTCAACAAGGGCGCTTTCGTCAACAAGCTCGACTACGTCATCCTGGCCTCCCTTGAGGTCGACGTGCACTTCAACTGCAACGTCGTCGTAGGCTCTGACGGTATCATCACCGGCGCGCAGGGCGGCCATCCCGACACAGCCCAGGGCGCCAAGTGCACCATCGTCATCTGCCCGCTCCTCCAGGGCCGCATCCCGGCCATCTGCTCGGAGGTCACCACTGTCACCACACCCGGCGAGAGCGTCGACATCGTGGTCACCGACTACGGCGTCGCGGTCAACCCGAACCGCCCGGACCTCCTCGAGGCCCTTGAAAAGGCCGACTGCGTGCCGCTCAAGACCATCGAGCAGCTCCGCGACGAAGCCTACGCCATCACCGGCGTACCCAACCCTGTCGAATTTGGCGACCGCATCGTCGGCATCATCGAAGCCCGCGACGGCACCATCATGGACGTTGTACGCGAAATCAAGGATTAATCTCCTATCCTTGACCTGGCAAAGTAACAATCTGACCTCACTGTAATCGAAAGGCACCAGCCCGAACTGCCACGGACTGGTGCTTTTCCTTGGAATCATTCTTTTCGAAATGGGGACGGTTCCTGGTACGGGGAAATCGAACTGGGGACGGTTCCTGGTTCGATTTTCCCATGCCAGGAACCGTCCCCAAGTTCGAAAATCCCCCCTTCTCTTGCTAAACCACCCACACCCGCTGTAAAATAATTACATTCAATTCATCCCCGAGACCCCAGCCCAGGAAGGAATTCCTATGCCGATCACACTCCCATCCATTGACAACATCCCGGACCTGTCCCTCCTGTGGACCGGAACGGCCGTGACGCTCCCCCAGGTGCTGGACGCCCGGGAGGCCCGCGTATACCGCCAGCAGGACCTGCTGGCCCGTTTCCAAAAGCCCCTGGTGTGTTTTACCATGAACATAGCCGGCCCCATCAAGAACAATGAACTGATCCGCCGCGGCTTTGCGGCCGGTCTCTCCGACCTGAAACTCCAACTCCAGCGCGCCGGCATCCGCCTCCTCTTCGAGGCCTCCCTCTCCGAGGTGACAGGAAATGAAGCCTGGCTCGTGGCCGACACAAATGCCCGCACCCTGAAAAAACTCACCTGCGAGCTGGAGGACCGTGACGACCTGGGACGTCTCTACGATATG
>CAMONF010000213.1 GCA_946620335.1 uncultured Clostridia bacterium | reverse complement strand
CTTCCCGTAGGGATCCACGGACTGCCCATGGTTCTCGGTGATGCCCCAGAAGTCCAGGTCCCGCTGGTTCATCTCCCGGAACATGTCCGAGAAGGGATAGAGGGGACCGAAAAATGTATAGTTCATGAGGACCAACTCGTCGTAGCGGGCCAGGTCCTTAAAGCCCAGGTAGAAAAGCCCCTCCCGGTAGCCGCCCACGTCGAAGCCGGCGTTGGGTCGGAAAATGACTTCATCCGAGACCGCCTTCATCTTCTCCGCCGCCTCGTCCGTCAAAAAGCCGTTCACCACCACCAGGATATAGGCCGCGTCAGACCGCAGGGCCTTCAGCATATCGATCATGTACCGGTCCACCAGGCCGTCCTTGTCGAAGTAGAGGACGATGAAGCACCGGTTATTATTTGTCTTATCCAGCTTCATGAGACCTCCACCCGGCTGAGGAATTCCCGGTAGGGCTTAAAGCCGCCGGTTCTGGCCGCCTCAGCCGCGGCGAGACCGCCGTTCATGTACCGCCAGTTGTCCATATGGATCCGCGCGTAGCCGTCCGAAAGGAGCCAGCCGGAGTAGTAACCTGCCTGTTGGGCGGCGAAGGGATAGAGCCGCTCGATGGCGTGGAGCAGGGTGCCGTCGATGGCCACGGGCTCCGGGGGGAATTCCTCCATCTGCCAGTCGTGGTCGAAGAGGGGCCGCAGGGCCGCCGTCCGCACCCAGAATTCCGAGCCCAGGGGCGCCACCGGCTCCTTGTCGGGGCTCATGGGCACCGTGATGCCCAGCATCTCCGCCGTCTGCCGCGTCACCTCATAGTTCTCGCCCCACTCGCCGTGCCCGGTGGTCGGGAAATAAGGACCGTGCACCGGCACCGGCGGCGTCAGAATGCCGAGGGCCGGATGGTCCTCAAAGAGCTTAATGACATTTTTGGCAAAGGCTTCCGACGGCAGGAGGCAGTCGAAGCAGAGGTCCTGCCAGGCGTGTCCCACGGACAGCTGGGGGATCTGGGCCACCTTCTTGTCGTGGAGCTTCAGCACCAGGTCGTAATTGAAAAATACGTCCTTCATGGTGACCAGGAAGGGAGCCACGTCCCGGCCTCGGTTGCCGGAGACGCGGAATTCGATCCGGTGGTCGCCGAATAGGTCGTCAAAATAAGGCCGGACCCGGAAGAGCTTCCGCTCGTCGGGCACCGTGACGAAAATGTCGGTGCCGGCGGGCATGTGGGCCGCGCAGGCGGCGCACTCTTCCGCCAGGTCGTCGTAGTAGATGTAGAGCATGAGGGCTGTTTTCAGGGAGATATCTCCTGCTTTTGCGCCCTCAGTTGAAATAATGTCGGTTTTCTGCGCCGAAGACGCGGCGACAGCGCTCTCTGCAGGAGACGTTGCGGCGACGCTCTCGGCCGGGGATGCGGCCTTCTCCGCCTTCTCTCCCCTCACGTGCCGTGACGGCAGAATATAGTTCAGGTGAAGCCGCTTCTTCAGGTCCGCCATGTGGCAGGTCCGAAGGAGGGTCTGCACCATCAGCGTCTCATCGTAGGTGCTTTCATTTTTTATGTAATCGAAGGCCTCGCGGGCAGCCTCGCCGCCGCTCCGCTCGAAGGCCTCGCCGTAATCCTGGTAGAAGGTGCGCTTTTTCATGACAGGGCAGCGCTTCTCCCTGAGGACGTAGACGGCATAATCCCGGAGCGGATCCAGGGTATGGTCCGCCAGCTCGGGGCAGTCGCAGTAGACGGCCCAGCGGTAGCCCTTGTCCTCCATGGCCTTGGTGAAGACCGCCTCGTGGGCGGCGATGGCCTCCTCGTAGCGGGTGATGGGCGCCATGTTCTCCCACCAGAGCCGGAAGTCGTCCGTCCGCATGAAATCCCGGCGGAAGACCTGGAAGAAGCTCTGAATGTGCCTGGGGATATAGCCGCAGGGGATGGTGCCGAAGGGATCGTAGGGCACACCCGCGAAGGCCGTGATGCCCCAGAAGTCCAGGTCCCGGGCAGCCATGCTGCGGAACATTTCTCCGAAGGGATGGATGGGGCCGTAGAGGGTGTCGTTGCAAATGACAGCCTCGTCGAAGCCGCACAGCGCCTCATAGCCCTCCTTGAACAGACCTTCCCGGTAGGCGGTGATATCGTAGCCCGTATTTTCGCGGACCACGACTTCATCCGCAGCGGCCTCAAGCTTACGCCTGCCCTCTTCATTCACATCGCCGTTTACGACCACGCGAAGAAGGGAGACCTCTTCTTTAAGTCCCCTTAAGAATGTCTCAACATATGGATCCACGATGCCGCTCGCGTCGTGGAAAACGTAGACCGCCAGCCGCCTGGGCCTTTCGTCAGTTATGATCAAGCGTCCACTCCTTTATCTCTCAGTTCCGTCTATGGTGGTACGTGACTCCATGTCGTAGAAGCCCACCGTGTTCTTGTCAGAAATGACATTGATGTCGCAGATATCGTACAGCCGGTTATAGACGGTGAACCGGTTGTTGGCGAAGCCGACCACGCCCAGGGACAGCAGGTAGCTCCTGCCCTGGAGGGTCATCCGCTGGCGGAATTCCACCACGTGCTCCGTCCCCGCCTTGTAAAGGCCGGTGTCGATCCGCTCCAGCATGGTGTTGGTGCCGGTCACCTCGGTCCCCTGGGGGTCCTTGATGGTGAAGCAGAAAAGAGGATCGGAAATGTCCTCGTTGAAATGCACCTTCATGCGGATGGTGAAATAAGTGCCCTTGACGATGCCGGAGTTGATTTTCCCGTCCTCGTCCACCAAGGCGAAGTCCACGATCTCCGCCTGCTTCTCCCCGTAGTCGAGGAGCTGGGGGTTGACCTCCAGCTGGCCGTACCAGCGGCCGGCCGCGTTCTCGGGCTTTAAGTACCGGGAGATCTCCTCCTCCAGGTTCTTCCGCTGCTCCGCCGCAGGCACCGTCACCAGGATCTGCTTGTAGACGTCGATGACCTCCTTGGGCTCGCCCTCGCAGTTCTTGACGCCGCGGTTCAAAAGCACGACCCGGTCGCAGTATTTGGCCACGGATCCCAAGTCGTGACTTACGAAGAGGATGGTTTTACCCTGTTTTTTGAATTCCTCGAACTTGTGGTAGCACTTGGCCTGGAAGAAGACGTCGCCCACGGACAGGGCCTCGTCCACGATCAGGATCTCCGGGTCGATGTTGATGGCGACGGCGAAGGCCAGCCGCACGAACATGCCGGAG
>CAMONF010000212.1 GCA_946620335.1 uncultured Clostridia bacterium | reverse complement strand
CACTTTTCAAAAATGAAAAGTGGGAAAAGGAACCGTCCCTGATTCCCAGTTTTCTTCCCCACTTCAAAAATGAAAAGTGGGAAAAGGAACCGTCCCTGATTCCCAGTTTCTCACTTTCCTCCCCCAAATACGCTCCCGGTTGACTTTTCTCAAGTCCCCTTTTATAATCTTACATATTTATCCACCGGTTCCGTGCTGCCCGGCCTTCGGCCCAGGTATGTACGCGAGGGCTGCCAAGTAAATGTCCTTGTTTTTATTTCCAGGACCGGAACCACCGGAAAGGTAATACGTCCGCATATGCCAAAAATCATCGAGAATCTGAAAGAGAATATTCTGGAAGAAGCCAGACGGATCCTGACCACAGAGGGGTACCCGGCCCTGACGGTCCGGCGCGTCGCCGGTGCGCTGAAGATCGGGGTCGGCACCATTTACAACTACTATCCCTCGAAGCTCGAGCTGGCCTCGGGCGTCATAGAGGAGGACTGGAACGCCAGAATCCAGGAATTCCGGGAGTCCGGCAGGGATCAGACTCCCGAGGAGGTCCTGAAAGCCCTCTTTGATATCATGCGGGATTTTTCCATCCGTTACAGCTCTGCCTGGCGGGAATACGGTCAGCAGCCGGAAACCAAGCTCCTGCTCTCCCAGTACCACGTCACGCTGTTGCGGGAACTGACCGGATACATCCGTGCGTCCATGCCTGAAGACCAGGTGGAAGAAGAGCCTTCTCTTCCCGCCTTTCTGGCCGAGCTCATTCTCCGCTTCGGCGCGGATGAGCGGACTGACTACGAGCAGATACGGCCCGGTCTGGAAAAGCTGTTGAAGCGCCTTTGAGCTGACAGCGAGCCAGAAATGGGAATCAGGGACGGTTCCTTTTCCCACTTTTCAAAAATGAAAAGTGGGAAAAGGAACCGTCCCTGATTCCCAGTTTCCCATTTCCGGCTTATCGCTCCAGGATCTGCCGGCTCCGGTCCATCCATTTTCCCTTCCTATAATAAATGACCATGGCCACGTCCGTCACGAACCAGGACGCCAGGTAGCTCATGCAGAGCACGAAGAGGGTGTGGAAGCGGAGGAAGAGCGTCCCGATCCAGACGATTCGGAAGACGCAGATGCCAAGGCTTATGATGAGGAAGGGCCGCATGGTATCTCCGGCGCCGCGCAGCACCGCGGAGAGGACCTCGATGATGGTCCAGAGGAAATAGTAGGGCACGAAATACATCATGATCTGGTAGGTCGTATCCTGCACCGCCGGGTCTGCGGTCAGTATGCGGAGCATGGGCTTGGCCGCCAGGATGATCAGGGAGCTGATGACCACGGTGATGAACGCATGTAAAATGAGACCCTGCCGCACGCCTTCCTGCGCCCGATTCCGCTTGCCGGCGCCCATATTCTGGCCGATGAAGCTGGTGATGGCGGCGCCCAGGGCATTGCTGACGGCCCAGAAGATGCCGTCCGTCTTGGAGGTCATGGCCCAGGAAGCGACCACGACAGTTCCCAGGGAGTTGACGCCGATCTGGATGATCATATTGGAGACAGCGTACATGGAGGCCTGCAGTCCGGACGGAATGCCCAGCCGGAGCATGTTGGCGAGGTAGACGCCTTTGAGCCGAATGTTCCGGAAGCTTAAGCGGTAGCGCTCCTTTGTCCGGACCAGGCGGACCGTGAGCAGGACCATATTGACCACCTGGGAGAAGACGGTCGCGATGGCGACGCCGGCGATTCCCCATTTAAAGACGACGACGAAAAGGAGGTCCAGCACAATGTTGGTGACGCAGCCTGCCACCATGAAGACAAAGGGCCCGAAGGAGTCGCCGACGGACCGGAGCATGTTGGACTCCATGTTGAGGATCAAAATGCAGGGCACACCCAGGAAATAAATCCTGAGGTAAAGGGTGGACCCCTCCAGGGTATCCGCCGGCGTCTGCAGCAGCATCAGCATGGCCGGGGAGGCGATCAGGCCGATGACGGTCAGGACGCACCCGATGAGGGCGAAGACCGCGATGGCGTTGCCGGCGGCATTTTGCACGTCCTCGGTGCGGCCCGCCCCGTAGATCTGGGCGATGACCACCGAAGCGCCGGCCGTGGCGGCCACGAAAAATCCGATCAGGAGGTTGATGATCTGGGCAGCGCTGCCGCCGACCGCCGCCAGGGCCGCCGTGCCGACGAAGCGCCCGACGATCAGGCCGTCCACGGTATTATAGAGCTGTTGAATGCAGGTGCCTGCCGCGATCGGCAGGAAGAAAAGAATCAGCTGTTTCCAGATAACGCCCTCTGTCAGGAGGACGGCTGTGTGTTTACGTTTCATCCGTCTTGTCCTCGAACCAGTGTAGTGAGAATTCCGCCAGGGCAGCAGAAAGCTTTTTCAGGTCCCTGCCGGAGGCATTGACTATCAAATCAAATGCGCTGTGGTCGTCGCTGCTCTTCCCCGTCAGGATCTCCCGGGTCCTTCTCCGGTTCTTATCAATCCTGCGGATGTTCCGGAGGACCTCCTTCTGAGAAAGCCGCTCATCCGGGGCCTTCTTGTCCTCGTGCTTCATGCACCGCGCAAGCCGGGCCTCCTCGTCCGAGCACACCAGCATGCGGAAGGGGTCGTAGTCCTGTAAAATGACATCCGCGTCCCGTCCCACGATGACACAGTCATGCCCCGCCTCGGCAATTTCCCGAATGATCTCACTCTCCTTCAGCAGCACCTGCGTCCGCATGGAGGAATCGACCATCAGCTGTGAAAAGCTGTGGCGATATGTGAGCTGCACGTGATGCCAGCCATGGCGCGATAAGACCTCCCGCACAAAGGCCTCATCCATGTCGTGCCTCTCCGCCAGGGTCTCAATAATTTCCTTATCATAGTAATCCCAGCCCAGCTTCCGGGCCAGGCGCTCTCCCAGCTCGCGCCCGCCGCTGCCGAACTGGCGGCTGATGGTGATGATGCGCATATATTTCTCCTTTTTCCGGAACTAAAATCAGAGCAACAGATGTAGTTATACATGGTTGTGGGGGAAAGTGCAAGAGGGAAACTGGGAATCAGGGACGGTTCCTTTTCCCACTTTTCAAGAAGGTAAAGAGGGAAAATGGGAATCAGGGACGGTTCCTTTTCCCACTTTTCAAAAATGAAAAGTGGGAAAAGGAACCGTCCCTGATTCCCATTTTCCTTCCCCACTACAAAAATAAAAGTGGGAAAAGGAACCGTCCCTGATTCCCAGTTTCAGTTGACTAACTCCCCCCTCCCATGTTACGCTCCTCCCACAGGATGAGCTATGACGGCAAGGTATTTTCCGAGCGGGAATCGCGCACATAAAGAATTACTTTTTTATTTAGGAAGAACTATGCCCCTGCCCATCCGGCAGGGGTTTATTTTTATGTAAAAAGCGGCCCACAGGGGCCGCATTCGAAATACCATCATCAACGGAACGGAGTTAAAAAGCATGCTCAAAATCGCGATCTACGGCAAAGGCGGTATCGGCAAATCCACCGTGACGGGCAATCTCGCCGCGGCCTTCTCACAGCTTGGCAAGCGGGTCATCCAGATCGGCTGCGACCCCAAGGCCGATTCCACCATCAACCTTCTGGGCGGCGAGCCCCTCACACCTGTCATGGACTACATGCGGGACCACGACCGGGATCCGGAGGACCTCTCCGAGATCTCCCGGGTCGGCTTCGGCGGCGTCCTCTGCATCGAGACCGGCGGTCCCACCCCGGGGCTTGGCTGCGCGGGCCGCGGCATCATCGCCACCTTCCAGCTCCTGGAGGACCTGGCCCTCTTCGATACCTGGCAGCCTGACGTGGTCCTCTACGACGTTCTTGGCGACGTGGTCTGCGGCGGCTTCGCGGCTCCGATCCGCGAGGGCTACGCCGAGAAGGTCCTCATCGTCACCTCCGGCGAGAAAATGGCCCTCTACGCGGCCGGCAACATCAACCGGGCCGTCAAGAACTTCGAGGACAGAAGCTACGCCCGGGTCGAGGGCGTCATTTTGAACCACAGGAACGTGGAGCGGGAGACGGAGAAGGTCCAGGCCTTCGCCGACGCCAATGGTCTCCGCATCGTCGGGGAGATTCCCCGCTCTGACGACATCATCCGCTTCGAGGACCAGGGCATGACGGTCATCGAAGGCGATCCCACCCTGCCGGTCAGCCGGGTATTCCTGGATCTGGCCGCCAGACTTCTGGAGGAAGCATGAAAAAACAGCCAGTCTACTACACAGCCGGCGACATCGCATCCCGGGAAATCAGCGAATTGCCGGACGAGTTCGTCCTCTCCAGGCACCTCATTTACTCCTCCCCGGCGACGCTGGCCTTCAACTCCCCCGGCGCCGAGGGCTTCGGCGTAAAGCGTGCCGGATTGGCCATCGCGGGATCGGTCATGCTCCTGGTAGCCCCGGGCTGCTGTGGCCGCAACACCTCCCTGGTCTCGGAAATGAAAGCCTACGAGGGCCGTTTCTTCTATTTGAATATGGACGAGACGGATATCGTGACAGGTCGTCATTTGAAAAAGATACCCGACGCGGTCCGCGAGATCGCGGAGACGACCACCCCAAAGCCCTCCCTGGTCATGATCTGTATCACCTGCACCGACGCCCTCCTGGGCACCGACATGGAGCGGATCTGCCGGAAGGCCGAGGCGGAATGCGGCATCCACGTCCGCCCCTGCTACATGTACGCGCTGACCCGCGAAGGCAGAAAGCCGCCCATGGTCCACGTCCGCGAGTCCCTCTACACCATGCTCGCGCCGCGCAAAAAGGACCCCAGAGCCGTCAACCTCCTGGGCTTCTTCGCCCCGCTCATGGATGACAGCGAACTCTACGAGCTCCTCTCCTCCATCGGGATCCGGACCGTGCGCGAGATTTCCCGCTGCCGGGATTTCGACGACTTCCTGACCATGGCCGAGGCCAATTTCAACCTGGTCTTAAATCCGGAGGCCCGCCGGGCGGCGGAGGTCTTCGAGAAGGACCTGCAGATTCCGTCCATCGAGCTGACCCGCTTCTACGAGCCGGACAGGATCCACAGGCAGTACGAGGCGCTGGGGGCCGCGCTTGGCGTGACCTTCGACGACGCGCCCTATTTTGAGGAGGCCAAAGCCGCCGTCCACGCCTTCCGGGACCGCTTCGGCGCCCTGACCTTCTCCGTCGGCGAGTGCACGAACGGCGACGCCTTCGAGCTGGCCCTAGCCCTGGTCCGCTTCGGCTTCCAGGTCGCCGAGGTCTTCGCCACCGTCACCGACGAAAATATGGTCTACATCCGCTACCTGGCCGACCTCTCGCCGGACACGCGGATCTACGCCAACACCGAGCCCACCATGATCTTCTACGAGCCGGACGTCGCCTGCGACGTCACCATCGGCAAGGACGCCGGCTTCTATCACCCCGAATGCCCCTGCCTGCCCTGGAACTCCGACGTCCAGCCCTACGGCTTCCGCGGGCTGACCGCTCTTCTCAAGGGGCTGACCAGCGTGCTTGAAGCTGCGGGAAATAAAGACATGCCGCATTCCGATTTCGCCTCCGGCGAGTCCCCGGCGGATTGCCCGGTCCAGAGCGCGACAGCCGAAGCCGACACTTGCCAGTCCCTGGCGGATTGCCCGGTCCAGAGCGCGACAGCCGAAGCCGACACTTGCCAGTCCCCGGCGGATTGCCCTCTCTCGGGCGCGACAGCCGCCCCCACCGCCCAGGAAGGAGGCGTCAAATGAAAGGTCTCAGAAAATACCTGACCCCCTTCGCCCCCGACCAGAGCGGCGCCGTCTCCGTCCTCTACGAGCTGGGCGGCCTGGTGGTCAT
>CAMONF010000211.1 GCA_946620335.1 uncultured Clostridia bacterium | reverse complement strand
GGTGTGGAGACCGGCATGAGTTTATGAATATTGTATCTGCCCCGCGCAGAGCAGAAGAAGCCTTGCGGGAGGAGTTGTTTTGGAGGAGAAACAGTGAAGATTGCGGTCATTTTCCCGGGGATCGGGTACCACACGGACAAGCCGCTTCTCTATTACGGGAAGAAGCTGGCGAGGAATTTTGGATATGAGCTCCGGGAGGTTCCCTACAAGAAGTTCAAATCGGGCATCAAGGGGGATGCCGCGAAGATGCGGGAAGCCTTCGACAGCGCTCTCGCCCAGGCCGAGGAGATGCTTGCGGATGTGAAATGGAAGAAGGCGGAGGAGATTGTCTTCATTTCCAAGAGCATAGGGACAGTGGTCGCGGCGGCCTATGCGGCTCGGCACAAGCTGACGGTGCGCCACGTGTACTATACGCCGCTCGCCGAGACTTTCTCGCTGGCGGCAGAGGGGAACGGGATTGCCTTCCACGGGACGGCCGATCCTTGGGCCACGGATGAGGACGTGGAGGACGGGTGCCGGAGGAAGAGGATTCCGCTCGTTGTGATTCCGGACGCCAACCACTCGCTGGAGACCGGGGACGTGGCGACGGATCTTGAGAATCTGCAGAAGGTCATGGCGGAGACGGAACGGTGGCTGCGGGAGACTTCGGGAAAATGAAAACCGTCCCTGATTCCCATTTTTCCCCCGTCACCTTTCCGCTGCCAGCTTCACATAAACCTCCGCGTTGCGCCGGATTCCCTCGATTTCCTCGGGCGTCAGCTGCCTGACAGCCTTGGCCGGGGAGCCGAGGATGAGGCTGCCCTCTGGGAAATCCTTGCCCTGGGTGACGAGGGCGCCGGCTCCGACGATGGAGTTCTTCCGGATCCGGCAGCCGTTCAGGAGGATGGCGCCCATGCCGACGATGACGTTGTCCTCCACGGTGCAGCCGTGGACGATGGCGCTGTGGCCGACGGTGACGCCGTCGCCGAGGACGGCCGGGTGGTTTGCGTCCACGTGGACCATGACCAGGTCCTGGATGTTGGTGTTATTTCCAATGATGACTTCGGCCTCATCGGCCCGGATGACGGCGTTGTACCAGACGCTGCTCCCTGCGCCGATGGTTACATTTCCGATCATGTGAGCGCCGGGGGCTGTGTATACGGATGGATCGATTTTCATGGGTTTCTCTCTTTCCGGTAAAATATTTCCTGAAAAGTGTACTAGCCTGCGGGGGAGGATGCAAGAAAAAACGAGGGTGCAAGAAAATGGGAATCAGGGACGGTTCCTTTTCCCACTTTTCGGGAGAGAAAAGAGATAAAATGGGAATCAGGGACGGTTCCTTTTCCCACTTTTCATGAAATGAAAAGTGGGAAAAGGAACCGTCCCTGATTCCCATTTTATCAAACCTACATGGAGGGGGCTTATTTGCCATCACCAAAGAGGCGGCTGTGAAGTGTCCTGCGCACCGCGCCGGGCCCGGCGAGCATGTCACGGACCATGTCCTCGATCTTTTCGCCGATGCCCGCCTCATAGAGGTCCATGCCGAACAGGGTTTTGTTCGCAAGAAGCGGCTTAAGCTGGCCGGTAAGGCTGTCGGGCTCCCCGAACCTGACACCGCTGAGGGCATCTGTGAGCATTCCAAGCATGGGGTCCGGTGAGAGAGTGAAGGGCCGGCCCTGGTCGTCCACGGCCAGGAGGTACCGGAACCAGCCGGCTATGGCCAGCGGAATGGCCGTCAGGGCTTCGGCGCTTCCATCCCTCGCGACGTAGGCTTTGATGTTCTCGCCGAACCGGATGGCGGTCATCTGGGAAATGTCCACCGCGATCCGCGCTGATGTGTCCCCAAGGTAAGGGTTGGGGAACCGCTCCGCCATGAGCTCATCGAGAAATGCCCTGGGCGAGAGGATGCCCGGATCCTCGACCACCGGCAGGCCTTCGACGTACCCCACCCGGCGCGCCAGCTCCGCAAGGTCCGGATCGTGCATGCCGTCGGCGAAGAGGGCGTTGCCCAGCAGGCAGTCGAAGGTGCAGAGGGCCGTGTGGATGGGATTGAGGCAGACCGTGACCTTCATCCGCTCGGACTTGTTGACCGTCTCGCGGTCAGTCATGTAAACGCCGGCCTTCTCGAGCGGCGGCCTGCCGTTCGGGAAGGTGTCCTCCACCACCAGGTACTGCGGCCGTTCCGCGTTGACGAAAGGCGCGATGTAGGTGTGCTTTGCGGTCACAACGATGTCCATGTCCTCTACGCCGTCAGCCCGCAGCATTTCACCCACCGCCTCGCTGGGGCGGGGCGTGATCTTATCGATCATGGTCAGCGGAAAGCTGATGCAGGCGGGATCGTTCAGGTAGTCCAGAAAACCAACTTCCGTAAAGCCTTTCCGTGTCCAGACTTCAGCGGTCTCCAGAAGGCCGGCGCGGAGTTTGTCTCCATTTCTCGAGACATTGTCCATGGACACCAGGGCGAGCGGTGCGCCGCCGGCGAGATAGCGGTCGTAGAGGAGGGCGGTGAGGATGCCCATGGCTCCGGTGACCTCCTTCGGTCCGGCCACCATATCCCTGGCCACATAGCCAAGATAGCTGCCGT
Organism: uncultured Clostridia bacterium; assembly: GCA_946620335.1. GTDB lineage: Bacteria > Bacillota > Clostridia > Lachnospirales > Lachnospiraceae > Chordicoccus. The sequence goes on along the minus strand of CAMONF010000211.1, from coordinate 13,399 downwards.
CCGTCCCGCGCAGGGCGTAGCCTTTCTCTGTGATGGTAAATGAAACCATCTGCAGAGAAGGCGCAATGAATATCTCCTTAAGCCGATTCCGGGCCTCCGCGTCCGCCATATCTGCCTTGACGGCTTCAGCCATGGAGCCCAGAACGCGCTTGTCCACCTGCCCGTCACTGTGCAGCGTCACCGCGAGGGCGAGATTGTCGAAGGGGCGATAGATCCGGTCGACCACCTCATAGTCGTAGGTCTCGACGCAGACGATGCCCGTGTCCAGATATCCTTCGGAGATCAGCCGGTCAGCGATGCCGCCGATAAAGATACGGAAAATGTTCCCAATCCCGAAATGAACCCACCTGGGCGCATTTTTTGTGTTCCGGGCCAGTGCCTCCGGGTCGTAGCCGGGCAGGGCGATGCCTGCGGCTTCCCAGGAAGAGGTATCTTTCAGTCCTTTAAAACTTAGAATCATCTGGCTGCCTCCTGTATCTGCATGATATGTCTTCATTTCCAGCGAAGGCTTCACTCGCCTGCGTCCGGGTCCACGTCGATGATGACCTTCATGGTGGTCTCACGGTTATTGTCTATATACTGATAGGCTTCCGAATAGTCCTCGAAAGCGAAATGGGCTGTCTGCAGGGGCTTCAGCTGAATCTTGCCTTCCTCCACCAACCGGATCGCGTCGACGAAGTCCTCGTGCCGGTACATCATGGAAGTATTCAGGTCCAGCTCAGAGTCGTTGAGCTTGGCCAGGTCCACGCTGGCGCGCTTGCCGAAGACGGCGACCAGAATGATGGTGCTTCCCTTGCGGGCGTTCTGTATGGCCTGGTCCATGGTGATGTCGCTGCCGGCGCACTCGAAGATCACGTCGGCCTTGTCGGGACCGTAGGTCTCAAGGAGGGCTTCGCCGAAGTCCTTGTGGAGGGTGTTGAAGGCATAGTCCGCGCCGACGCTCTTTGCCAGCTCAAGGCGCTTGTCGGAGATATCGGTGACCATGACCTTGTCCGCGCCCAGGGCCTTCACGGACTGGGCCAACAGGATGCCGATGGGGCCGCAGCCGAGAACGACGACTTTGGAACCTTTAAGGTCCGGGAAACGCTTGGCTGCGTGAACGGTGACCGCGAGGGGCTCCAGCATGGCGCCTTCGCTCCAGGTCATGGAATCGGGGATGGGGGTCACCTTGGAGGCGTCCACCGCGAAGTATTCGCTGGCTGTACCCGTGGTCTGGAAGCCCATGACTTTCAGCTTCTCGCAGAGGTTGTATTTGCCGTGGAGGCAGGGATGGCAGCGGCCGCAGAAGACCTGGGGCTCGATGGTGATCCGCTGCCCGACGGTGAGGTCCTTTACATACTCGCCGAGGGCGACGATCTCGCCGGACACCTCGTGTCCCTGGGTGACCGGGTAGGAGGTGTAGGGATGCGTGCCGTGGTATACGTGAATGTCACTGCCGCAGATGCCGATCTTTTTGATCTTGACCAGGACCTGGTCGGGACCGGGACTGGGGATTTCAATCTGGCGGAAAATGATCTTTTTTGGCTCGGTCATGACTTGCTGTGTCATTGTGTCTTTCATCATATTCAAACTCCTCTTTTGTGCTTCTGCTCTAGGTGCTCGTAAATACTGTCGCAGTCAGGACAGAACTCGGAAGCCTCCGCGCGGAGAGCTTCTATGAACAGTGATAACTTTGCCTCTTTGCCTGCACTGAGGGCCAGCCCTCGGGACATCATCCAGAGCTCCTCGCAGGCCCTGGCCCTCTTCTCGGCAGGCGATATTTCCTTCAGACCGAACAGCCGTCGTCCGTAGTTCCTGCCAAGGCAGGTCCCCAGGTATCTCCGGGCAGCGTTGCGGAATTCAAGGTAAAGAGCCGCTTCCTCCTCTTTTGACAGTATCATGTTGAGACAAAGGTCGTCAAGTGTGCGGTCAACCTCCGTAAGCATGGCTTTTTTGGAGAGGCGGCGCTTTCGGTAGAGACCGGGGAGGTAGACGAATTTCCAGAGCCAGTTGTCCACCGCCCGGTCATGATTTTTAGGGTCCTCATAACGTTTCCTGTAGATCATGGCCAGGAAGCCGGCAAGGTCGTCATTTTCACCGGCAGTCATACCGACAATGAGCTTGCGCTCCTCGGGGTCCGTCTCATTGAAATAGGCGTCCCATTTTTTCTCTGCTTCATGCATAATGACGACCTCCTTTTATATGGCGTGGGCGGTGGAGCGGGCCAGCTCTTTCAGCCCGGATCAGGTTGACTGGTGCTTCTTGGACATGCAGTCGATGCCGACGGCGATGGCCAGGACGAGACCCTTAACGACCATCTGTGTGTACTCGCTGACGTCCATCAGGATCATTCCGTTGGTCAGGGAGCCGATGATGAGAACGCCGGCGACGACGCCGGACATGCGGCCGACACCGCCGTTGACGGAGACACCGCCGAGGACAACGCAGGTGATGACGTCGAACTCAAGACCCTTGCCGACCGTGCTCTGGGCGGAGCCGGAGCGGGAGAGGAGGACGATGCCGGCGAGGCCTGCAAAGAAGCCGGACAGGGCGTAGATGAGGTACTTGACGCGGTTCACGCGGATGCCGGAGAGCTCAGCAGCCTCCTCATTGCCACCGATGGCGTAGAAGTAACGGCCGAAGTAGGACTTGTTGAGAATGAAGCTGCCCAGCGCGAAGCAGGCAATCATAATGAGGGCGCAGACCGGAACGGGACCGATAGCCCAGCGGCCAAAGAGGCCGAAGCTGCTGGTGAAGCCGGAAATCGGACGTCCGCCGGAGATCAGGTAGGAAATGCCCTCAAAGATGGTCTGGGAGGCGAAGGTCGCGATCAGGGCCGGGATTCCGATGGAGGCGACCATACCGCCGTTCAGGGTGCCGATCGCTGTAGCCAGCAGCAGGGAGATGATCACCGCTACCCACATGTTCATGCCTGCATTTACCATGAGGAAGGCACAGACGACGTTGACAAAGGTGATGATGGAGCCGATGGAAAGGTCGATGCCGGCGATCAGGATGACGAAAGTCATACCGATGGAGGCTATGCCGTAATAGGAAACCTGGCGGGAGATGTTCACGATATTGTTGCCTGTGAGGAAAGTACCGCCGCTGGCGATTGTGAAAATGATGACCTCCGCGATAAAGACCAGCCAGATCGCGTTGGACTTGACAAGACTCTTGATATTCACGTTACTCATTTCATAGCCTCCTTCTGATCGATGATACCGGACGCATACGCCATGATGGTGTCCGAATTGAACGCTTCCTTCTCAAGCTCGCCGGTCATCTCACCTTCCGCGAGCACTATGATTCGGTCAGACATACCCATCAGCTCCTCCATCTCGGATGAAATCATGAGCACGCTGTGACCGGATTCTACAAGATCGTTGATGAGCTTGTAGATTTCGTATTTGGCGCCGACATCGATGCCTCGGGTCGGCTCGTCGAAGATAATAAGCTTGGAGTCCGCAGCCAGCCATTTGCCAAGGATGACCTTCTGCTGGTTGCCGCCGGAGAGGTTCTTGACCAGCTGGTGGACGCTCGGACCTTTGATCTGGATATCGGCACGGTATTTCTCCGCGGTGGCGTGCTCGGTCTTGGAGTCGATCACGCTGGCTTTGGAGATGCGCTCATAGATCGGCATGTTGATGTTGTTCTTGATCGAGTTGGTAAGCAGGGCGCCGTGGCGCTTTCTGTCCTCGGGGACCAGGGCGATGCCGAGATCAATGGCCTCACGCGGGGACTTTGGGTTTATTTCCTTGCCGAAGTAGATGATCTGCCCCGATTCCTTAGGCTTGGCTCCGAAGAGGAGTTCGGCGAGCTCCGTGCGGCCGGCGCCGACCAGGCCGCCCAGACCGAGGACTTCGCCTGCGTGGAGCTTGAGATTGATGTTCTTGTCGCCGTTTCCGCACAGGTCCTTCAGCTCGAGAACCACTTCGTCCGAGATGCAGGGCTTGCGAGGCGGATACTTCTGGGTCATCTCGCGGCCGACCATGAGGGTGATCAGCTCATTGACGGTGGCTTTGTCTGTGATGAGGGTCTTGACGTACTCGCCGTCGCGGATGACTTCGATGCGGTCGGAGAGCCGGAAGATCTCCTCGAGACGGTGGGAGATATAGATGATGGAAACGCCGCGGGAGCGCAGGAGCTCGACGACCTCGAACATGCTCTCTACCTCATTGGTGGTCAGCGGGGCTGAGGGCTCGTCCATGATGAGGACCTGGGCATTCTGCTGAATCGCTTTGGCAATCTCGATCATTTGCTGGTAACCGACGGTGAGGTTCTTGACCAGCTCCTTGGGGTTGATTTTGATGCGGAGCTGCGCGAAGGCCTTGGCGGCCTCCTCCTCCATGGCCTTGCGGTCGATGACCATACCCTTGCGGATCGGGCGGCCGAGGAAGAGGTTCTCGGCGGCAGAGAGCTCACCGACGTTGTTGAATTCCTGGTAAATGATGGCAATACCGTTCTCCGCCGCCAGCTGGGGCGTCATCCGGTCAAATTCCTTGCCGTTGATCCTGATCTTGCCGGACGTCGGAATGACAGCGCCCGAGCAGCACTTGATCAGTGTAGACTTGCCCGCGCCGTTCTCACCGATCAGTCCAAGGATCTCACCGCGCCTCAGCTGCAGCGTGACATCCTTGAGAGCGACTACGCCGGGGTATTCCTTTCGGATATGTTCGAGTTCAAGGACAAAATCTTCACTCATTCCCTATCCTCCTTTAAATGATGGTATAAGTTGCCCGCGCAATACAGGTGGGTTGCTGAGTATTGCGCGGGTAATCAAGACTACGTATTACTGCATGCCTTCCATGATGGTGGGAGCATCCTCGGCGGAAATTCTCATCAGCCCACGGAAGACGTTCTGAGACTCGAGCTTGTCGCCCAGAATCAGGGCGTACATGGAAGCGCAGGCTGTGGCGGTATCCACGTCGGAGCCTTCGAAGCCGACAGCGATGCGGGCCGGATAGCTCTCGTCCATGAGGTGCTCGAGCTGCTGCTTGGTGACGTCAGCGGTAAAGACGCCCATATCCTCGGGGATGTTGCCGCCGGTGGAGATCTGGAAAGCCTCGTCGGAACCAATCATGGCGCCGGAGCCGATACCGGTGACGATTCTGCAGTCCGGATAGCGCTGAAGGATGGTCTCCATAGCAGTCTGGGCCTGGTTGGCGTCAAGGCCGGCCTGGCTGGAAACAATCTCATACAGGCCGGAAGCGGTGGCTTCGAGACCCTGGATGATGCCTTCCTCGCGCTCGAGCAGGATGGTGGTCTGCGGATAGTTGATCATGGCAATCTGGGCCTTGTTGTCGGCAGTGTAGTGCTCAGCGATGAACTCGCCGGCAGCCTTGCCGATTTCAATGCCGAGGTCGGTATTGTTGAGGACCCAGTTGCCGTCGGTGTTGGTCATCGGGTCATCCCAGCACATGACCTTGATGCCGGCTTCCCTGGCCTGGGCACATGCGTCTTCGACGGCAGCGGCGTCGGAGGGATGGACCATGATAAGGTCGCACTTGGAGGAGACGAAGTTCTCAATCTGGCCGATCTGGGTGGCGGAGCTGTCGTCGCAGGCGACGATGGTGATTTCAGCGCCGTTAGACTCAACGACATTCTGGAGGGCGGGCATGACGCCGGCCCAGTAGGCATTCTGGAGAGACTGGATGGTGACGCCGATTTTCTTGCCGCTCAGGGTGGAGAGATCGGCCTGGGCATAGAACTCGGGACTTGCCTGCACGCCTTCGGTCTCGCCTGTGGAGGCAACCGATTCTGCAGCTTCAGAAGAGGAACCGGAAGAAGAGGAACCAGAAGAGGAACCAGAAGAGGAACCGGATCCGGCGCAGCCCGCCAGAAGACCAAGTGCCATAGTGACCACACAGAGAGCAGCTAAAAGTTTCTTTTTCATTTTCAACCTCCTTGTTGAGTGAGAAATATATTTGCAACTGCTCAGCCCCCTGGAATTACGCATAAGAACTGTCCGACAGATTTCAAGATGGAATCCCCGGATGGTCAGAGTGCAAAGAGCCTCTGATCGCCCTCGGCAGGTGGCTGAGTAGTTGCGGTTTATCTCCTTCCTTTGGCCCGGAAGGGATGGCGCGTGGATAAGAACAGAAGGGGGCGCAGCACAGATGTGATCAGAAGCAGGTGAAGGCACCGTCGATGATGAAGTCCGAACCGGTCGTGAAGGTGGATGTGTCGCCCGCCAGGTATACGCAGATGGAGCCGAGCTCCTCCGGTCTGCCAAGTCTGCCCATGGGAGCCATGGCATTCCACTGGGCGATCAGCGGCTGAAGGGTCGGGGAGGAGAGGGTAAGGTCGGTGCCGATGTAGCCCGGGGAGATGGAATTGACGCGGACCCCGCGCTTTGCCCACTCGATGGCCAGGGACTTGGTCAACTGGATCACGCCGGCCTTGGAGGCATTGTATGCGCACTGGGGCTGGGGAACGTTGACGATGTGGGCGGACATGGAAGCTGTGTTGATGATGGAGCCGCCGCCGTGGGCAAGCATGTATTTTGCAGCGATGGTGTCGGTGAGGAAGACGCTGTCGAGGTTGATGGAGAGGTTCTTTCTCCACTGGGCGAAGGTCATCTCATCCGCAGCGGCGTTGATGCAGATGCCTGCATTGGCGTGACAGAAATCAAGACCGCCCAGCTTTTCAACGACTTCATCTACCATGGCCTGGACTTCGGCTTCGTTCGTCACGTCGCACTTGATGGCGATGATTTTTCTGCCGGTCGCTTCCGCGATCTCCTTTGCGGTCTGCTCCGCAGTGGCGATGTCCAGGTCGACGATGGCGAGGTCAGCACCTGCCTCTGCGAAAGCGGTGGCCGTGCACTTGCCGATGCCTCGGGCAGCTCCAGTGACAAAGCCCTTCTTGCCGTCCAGACGCATCATTTCAATAATACCCATACTCGAACTCCTTTCTTGCTTGTGTAAGTTAATTGATAAATAAGATTTGTAAAATGAATTATCATATTGTGGTTACATAATACCATCGCAGAACGCTCCAGTCAACTTGGAAATTTTGTCAAATGATTATACAAAATATTGTGCAATCTGCATGTGGCATGCCTATCTCACATCTGGTAGAGTATTCAGTAAGAAATAAAAACTGTCACAGGCATGCTTGCATTGGGAGGCTGGAATATCATTATGGGAAAAAGTATTACGCCTAAACAGATCAAGGCGAACAACCGGCAGCTGATATATGACTACATATATGAAAACGGGAAGGTATCTCAGCAGGATATCTCCTATGCACTGCGTCTCAGCAGACCGACTGTAGCCTCCAACCTGGTGGCCCTGGAGGCTGACGGGCTGATCTACAAGAACGGAATGCAGGATACCGAGCTGATTGGACGCAAAGCTGTCGGATACTCCATAGTTGCCGACTACAGGGTGGCCATCGGCGTAGAGGTGCGTTCCAGGAAGCTCAAAATGATAGCGGTGGACCTGTATGGGAAGCCGGTCGATTTTGAGGAGAAGGGTCTGCCTTTTGAGATGTCGGATGAATACTGCAGACGCGTCAGCGAAGAAATCCGGGATTTCATTTCCCGACATGACTTCCGCGATGAGCAGGTGCTGGGCATAGGCTTTGCCATGCAGGCCCTGATCTCGACGGACGGCACAAGTATTGTATATGGCGCGATTCTGAACAATACAGGGTTCAAGGTCGAGTGCTTCGGCAGGTATCTTCCTTATCCATGTACCTTCATTCACGATCCGGAGGGGGCTGCGCTCACGGAAATCTGGCATTCTCAGCGGATCACAAATGCATTGTATATCTCTTTGAGCCAGCATCTGGGCGGTGCTTTGATCGCTGATGGCATGATCCGGGGCGGCAAACATGGACACAACGCAACGTTTGAACATATCCAGGTGCGCTATGGGGCGGAGGCAAAAAAATGTTACTGCGGCAGGTATGGCTGCCTGGAGACGGTCTGTTCTATGAGCGCTCTTCTGGGAGACGATCAGCCGGAGGATTTCTTTGAAGCTGTCAGGAGCGGGGAAGCCGGGGCTGTGGAGAAGTGGAATGATTATCTCGGGATTCTGAGCCGGATGGTCAACAACCTGCATCTTGTCCTGGATGTGGACGTCATCCTTGGCGGGCATCTCGCCCAGTTCCTGACAGAACAGGATGTCAGGTTCATGTACAGCGTCATCAGAGAAGCCACGCCATTTGACGAAGAGGAGGATTTCATTCTCCTCAGCAGGATGCCCCGGCATAATATCACTGTCGGTGCGGCCCTCACCTACATTCAGGCTTTTCTGGCGGATATTGAGACAAGGGATACTCCTTCGAGATTATCGTAAAATATGGTTACTGCCGAAAAGGGCGGCCCTTCATGGGCCGTCTTTTTTTGCAGAGACATGGAAGGCCGGCGTTTGCGTCACGGCCCTTTTATGTTATAATGGTCAGACAGTCCAACTGGCATAGAAAAGGAGAAATCATGAGAATAGCGGTTACTTACGAAAACGGACAGATTTTCCAGCACTTCGGCCACACCGAGTGCTTCAAAATATATGAGGTGGAGGACGGCAAGGTCGTATCCAGCCAGGTAATCGGGTCAGACGGCGCCGGCTGCGGCGCGCTGGCGGGCATGCTGGCCGGCAAGGGCGTCGATGTTGTCATTTGCGGCGGCATCGGCGGCGGAGCCATGAACCATCTGATGGAAGCCGGCCTTGAGGTCTGCTCCGGCGCCCAGGGCGACGCCGACGCGGCTGTGGAGGCTTATCTGAGGGGAGAACTGGACTCTGAAGGCGCCAACTGCGACCACCACGACCATGGCGAAGGCCATCACTGCGGTCACCACGGCGAAGAAGGTGAAGACCATGAGTGCTGCGGCCACCACGATGAGGACGGTGAAGATCATGAGTGCTGCGGTCACCACGGCGAGGACGAGGACGAAGGCCATCACTGCTGCGGCCGTCACAGACAGGCCCTCACCGTCGATGGGAAAAATGCAGGCAAGACCGTCCGCGTTCACTACAAGGGCACGCTGAACGACGGCAGCCAGTTCGACTCCTCCTACGACAGGGGCGAGCCGCTGGAGTTCGTCTGCGGCGCCGGCATGATGATCAAGGGCTTTGACGCCGCGGTGGCCGATCTTGAGGTCGGCCAGATCGTCGACGTTCATCTTATGCCCGAGGAAGCCTACGGCCCGTCCAATCCGGACGCAATCCTCACTGTTCCGGTCAGCGACCTGCCCGGCGCTGAGGGTCTTACGGTAGGCCAGCAGGTCTATCTCCAGGGCGCCATGGGCCAGCCGATTCCCTGCCGGGTGACAGCCCTTGAGAACGGCAATATCACCTTCGACGCTAACCACGAGATGGCCGGCAAGGAGCTCAACTTCCGAATCGAGCTGGTGGAGGTCCTGGACTGAGAAAGTCGGACAGTGTAAAGGCAGCGAAGCCTTTTATGTCGGATGCGGCGGGTGTTCCTGATCCTGCCTTCTTGAGGGGGCGGCAGAACCGCCCGATGTCTTGCCGCGGCCTTATCATAAGAAATAACCCAAAACACACTTATATGATACAGATCCTTACCTCGCGACCGTTTCCTGCAGCGGCGCGGGGATAAAATGTTTGCAGAAGCATTGAACTGAAATGGAGGACACAATCATGGCATTTTCCAAGGATTTCTTATGGGGTGCAGCGAGTGCTGCCTATCAGGTGGAAGGCGCCTATGACGAGGACGGCAAGGTCCCCGGCATCTGGGATGCTCTGAGCGAGGGCCACGTTGCCCACGGCGACAACGGAAATGTCGCCTGCGACCATTACCATCGTTATAAAGAAGATATCGCCCTCATGAAGGAGATCGGCATCAAGGCCTACCGTTTCTCCATCAGCTGGCCCCGCGTCATGAGCGGGCCCGACACGGTCAACGAGAAGGGTCTTGATTTCTACCGGAAGTTGGTCGCGGAGCTCAAGGCGGCCGGCATCGAGCCCATGGTGACCCTTTTCCACTGGAACCTTCCCATGTGGGCCCACGAGCAGGGCGGCTGGAGAAATCCCCAGATCGTGGACTGGTTCCTGAATTATGCCAAGGTGGTGGTGGATGCCCTCTCCGGCCAGGTCTCCCGTTGGATGACCTTCAACGAGCCGGCCTGCTTCATCGGTCTGGGCTATGTGACCGGCGGCCACGCTCCTTTCGAGACACTGAAGGCGAATTCCATGGAGGAGGGACTTGACGACATGGTCCTTCTCTCCAAGCATGTGCTCCTGGCCCACGGCCGGACGGTGCAGCTGATCCGGGAGAGGGCCATTCTTCCGGCTCAGGTAGGTATGGCGCTGAACGGCGCCCTCTACGAGCCCAAGGGGACAGATGAGGAGGCCGTAAAGGCTGCCTATGACAGGACTTTCCCGGAGAATCCAATTTTCTTCGACATCAACTGGTGGGCTGACCCGGCCATCCTCGGCACACTGCCGGCCCCCATGCAGGGCAGAATTACGGATGAGGAACTGGCGGTGATCCACCAGAAGCTGGATTTCTTCGGCTACAACAGCTACCAGTCCAGCAACTACGAGGAGTTCGCCGGCCCCAACCCGGACGTCTATCCCGGCATGCCCAGGACAGCCATGGGCTGGCCCATCACGCCGGACGCCCTCTACTGGGCTGCCAAGACCTTCTATGTCCGCTATGGCCTGCCCTTCCTCATCACGGAGAACGGCATGGCCAATCTGGACTTCGTCATGAGCGACGGCAAGGTCCACGATCCGCAGCGCATCGAGTACATGAAGGGCTATATCTCCGGCCTGCAGAGGGCTGCGGAGGAAGGCGTGCCCATGGTCGGTTACACCTATTGGTCCATCATGGACAATTTTGAGTGGGCGGAAGGGTACGACAAGCGGTTTGGTCTCATTTATGTGGACTACAGGACCCAGGAGCGGACCCTCAAGGATTCGGCTTACTTCTACGCGGACGTGATCCGCAACAACGGAATCTGACACAGGCAGGGCCGGCGGGACATTGGTATATTGAGTCCGCCGGCCCGTTTTTACGCAGGATCGGGTGCGCCTGCGGTCAACGCGGCTTTAAGTGCATGCTGTAAGCCGGGGGTCAGCGGGAACTGGTTTTCAATGCTTAAGCACCTGCTTCGGGCTCGGTTTTCCCGTAATCTGTACTTTAGAGTGGCAGCAGACCGGAAGGTTCCCAGGGTAAATCGGACGGCTCAGCACAAGGAGGATGTCATGAAGGAAATCTCAATCAAGGAAATCGGCCATGTCCGGATCGGTCAGACGGAGAATGCGGAAGCGGGGACGGGGTGCACGGTCTTCATTTGTGAAAATGGCATGCGGGCCGGGCTCGACGTCCGCGGCGGCGGTCCGGCCTCCCGGGAGAGCCAGCTTTTGAATCCCCTCATGGCCGCCCAGGTCATCCACGCGGTGGTCTTATCCGGCGGCAGCGCTTTCGGCCTCGGCACGGCGGGCGGCGTCATGCGCTATCTGGAGGAGCGGGGGTACGGCTTCGACGTGGGCGTGACCAAGGTGCCGCTGGTGGCGCAGTCGGACCTTTTCGACCTCACCGTGGGCGACCCCTTCGTGAGGCCTGATGAGAAGATGGGTTACGAGGCCGCGCGGCTGGCTTTCGAGGAAAATAACTACCGCGACGGGAATTTCGGTGCCGGCTGCGGAGCCACCGTCGGCAAGATCGGAGGCATGGCGACCTGCATGAAGACCGGCATGGGCAGCTATGCCATGGAGATCGGCTCGCTCAAGGTGGGGGCAGTTGTAGCCCTGAATGCCCTGGGTGACGTGTTCGACTGGCAGACAGGGGAGCAGATCGCCGGCCTGCTGACGGAGGACAGGCAGGCACTCAGGAGCACGACCGAGGTCATGAAGGCATCTATCCAGGCGGTGGAGAACAAGTTCGTCGGGAATACGACCTTGGCCGTGGTCATGACCAACGCCGCCTTCGACAAGACGGCCTTGTGCAAGATCGCCGGGATGGCCCATGATGGGTATGCCCGGTCTATCCGGCCGGTCCACACCTCGGCCGACGGGGACAGCATCTATGCCCTCTCGGTGGGCGAGGTGGAGGCTGACCGGGATCTGGTGGGGCAGCTGGCTGCGGAGGCGGTGAGCGAAGCTATTAAGCGGGCCGTGTGGAGCGCGGAGAGTGCGTATGGGTTTGTGTCTGCTGCGGAACTGACGGGGTGAGGAAAGTGGGAATCAGGGACGGTTCCTTTTCCCAGTTTTCGAAGAAAACTGGGAAAAGGAACCGTCCCTGATTCCCACTTTCCTAAGCTCCTGTTCCAACAGGAGAAAAAATAGGGTATAATAGGTCCAGACTTTGAAGCCGGACAGAACAAAGCTTTATCTAAGGAGGATACAAAACATGGGAACAGCGCTGGAAGCCATCGCAAAGAGAAGCTCGACAAGAAGCTACACCAGTGAGCCCCTCACGGAGGCTGAGATCAAACAGATCGTGACCGCCGGTCTTCAGGCCCCGACGGCGGCCAATCGCCAGGAGGTCCATTTTACGGTCGTGAAGGGCGACAATCCCATCCTGGCGGAGCTGGAGAATGAGAAAAATGCCCTGCGCGGCATCGAAGCTCCGGCCCACAACTTTTATTATGAAGCACCTGTCGTCATCATGCTGAGCGCGGACAGCCGCAATCACTGGGGCGGCCTGGACGCGGGCATCGCCGTGGAGAACATGTCCCTGGCGGCTGAGGACCTGGGACTGGGCAGCCTCATCATCGGCTGCATTTACGACGCCTTCCGCGGGGAGAGGCGCGACTATTTCGAGAAGGGCTTCGGATTCCCGGCGGGCTGGCAGTATGAGATCGCCCTCGCTGTAGGACACAAGGCTGCCGGCAAGGAGCCCCACACCTACGACGAGGAGAAGCTGGTGAATTATCTATGAAGGGACTGGAGCTGTCGAGAGAATATTTTGAGGCCTTTGGCCGCCCGATGTTGGAGGAACAATTCCCTGAGGTCCTGCCTTTCCTGGCGGCCGGCCTCTGCGGCAGCGGCTCCGAGTGCCTGGGCTTTGACGACGACGTCTCCACGGACCATGACTTCGAGCCGGGCTTCTGCCTCTTCCTCCCAGGGGAGGACGTGGTGGACCGGCGGACGGCCTTTCTGCTGGAGCGGGCTTATGCCAAACTGCCGAAGGAGTTCAAAGGCGCCAAGCGGTCCCTCATGCAGCCGGTGGGCGGCGCCCGGAAGGGCGTCATCCGGACGGCCGATTTCTTCATGGACAGGCTGGGTTGCCCCGATGGGGAGCTTGATGCGGACGGCTGGCTTACGGTCCCGGAAGCTTCTCTCGCTGAAGCGGTGGACGGAGCTGTATTTTTTGACAACTTCGGAGAATTCACGGCCATTCGGGCCAAAGTCGGAACTTACCCGGCGGACATCCGCCGGAAAAAGCTGGCAGGACAACTCCTCCTCATGGCGCAGGCGGGCCAGTACAATTATACCCGGTG
>CAMONF010000210.1 GCA_946620335.1 uncultured Clostridia bacterium | reverse complement strand
TAGCCATCGGAGCAAGGCAGTTGGTTGTGCAGGAGGCTGCGGAAATGATGGTATCCTCAGCGGTCAGCTGCTCATGGTTGACATTGTAAACGATGGTCGGAAGGTCATTGCCGGCCGGAGCGGAAATGATGACGTGCGTGGCGCCAGCGTCGATGTGGGCCTGAGCCTTGGCCTTGGAGGTGTAGAAGCCAGTGCGCTCAAGAACAACGTCGATGTCCAGGTCGCCCCAGGGAAGCTCAGCAGCGTTGGCCTTGGCATAGATGGTGATTTCCTTGCCGTCAACGATGATGGAATTGTCTGTATAGGAAACCTTGTCAGCAAGCTCGAACTTGCCCTGAGTAGAGTCATACTTCAGAAGGTGAGCAAGCATCTTCGGGGAAGTAAGGTCGTTGATCGCAACGATTTCAAAACCCTCTGCTGTGTACATCTGACGGAAAGCCAGACGGCCGATACGACCAAAACCATTAATTGCAACTCTTACTGCCATAACCGTAAATCCTCCTGTGATTTTGATTTGGTTGGTTAAACCGGGTTTTCTTAGAAAACCTGCATATATTGTACTCAAAGAAAGGCTAAATTACAAGGCATTTTTGTCAGAAAGAATAAAAAAGTCTTCGCATATCGAATTCCGGGCGCGGAATTTGAAACGTTTCATGATCCTTTTATGATATGGTCCGCCCAGTTGCGATTTTCATGATTCGGATACGCTCTCACTCCCGAAAATTTCGGCCAGGCAGCCTGCCGTCTCGAAAGAATTGCCAAAAAAAGAACGGTCCGGACCGGGCAATATAGTCGGACGGGCCTTCTGCCTTCTCCGAAGAATTGCAAAAAAGAAAGGCCTGGACCGGCAACATACCCGGCCGGGCCTTCTCCCTTCTCCGAAGGATTGCAAAAAAAGAACGGTCCGGACCGGGCAATATTCCCGGCCGGGCCGAATCAGATCATCACAAAAACAGGTTCATGCTTCACGTAATAGCAGTAATGGCTGAAGCCGCACTGCCTGAGGAGTCCGACCGCCTGGTCGAAGCGGTCTCCCAGGAGCTCCGGTCTGTGGGCGTCGGAGCCAATAGTCACCAGCGTGCCGCCCATCTGGCGGTATCGCCGGAGAATGTCGGGGTGAGGGTTGGGGAAGCCCAGCTGCTTTCTCAGCCCGCAGGTGTTTATTTCCAGGGCCTTGTTGTAGCGGATCAGTAGCTTTAAGACCTCATCGATGAGGTCCGCGTACTTTCGGTAGCTGTATTCTCTAGCCCGTGTCCGGCCGTAGCGGACCACATAATCCAGGTGTCCGAGGCTGTCAAAATCGTGGAAGGCCTTCACGTCGGCCAGAAGGTCCTCGAAATACTGCCGATAGACCTCCGCGTCAGTCTTTCCGGCGAAGGTCTCGGGATAATAGGGGTCCATCCCGCCGACCAGGTGCTGGGAGCCGATGGCAAAGTCGAAGGGGTAGTCCGCCAGCAGCCGGCGGTAACGGCCCGCCAGGTGCTCCTGCATACCCAGCTCGACGCCCATGAGGATCCGGATCCGTTCCCCGTAGCGGCTGCGCATTGCCTCTATATTCTTTTGGTAGACACTGACGTCAAAGTCGAAGGCCAGGTCCTCCACCGGGTAATCCCAGTCAATGTGGTCCGTAAAGCACAGGACCTGAATGCCCTTGTCGATGGCGGTTCGGACCACGTCATCCATTTTAGCCTGAGAATCCGTTGAGAACTCACTGTGCACGTGTATGTCTATCCTGGTCCGTCTTTCCAATCCTCTGGCTCTCCTTTACTTGCTCTCCTGCCGTCCGTTTTCAGTTCTCGTACCCGGCGCGCCCTGCGTTCCTTCTGCTGTCTTCCACCAACTGCCCGATGGTGATGGAATCGACGGCCTCCTCGATGGCCATGTTGACCCTCTCCCACACCACTCTGGTCACGCACAGGTCCATGTGGGTGCAGGCGCCGGTCGATTCGCTGACGCACTCCACCGCCTTGAGATTGCCCTCCAGGGCCCGCAGGACCTCGCCCACTGTGATTTCATCTGCAGGTCTGGCCAGGACATACCCTCCGGCTGCGCCGCGGTGGCTGATCAGAATATCCGCGTTCCGCAGCTTTCTCACCAGCTGCTCCAGGTAGCTCTCCGAGATCTGCTCCCTCTGGGAAATGCTCTGGATGCTGACGGGTGTCCCGTCCTCGCTGTAAATAGCCAGGTCCACCACTGCCCGCAGACCGTATCTTCCCTTAGTAGACAGCTTCATGTTAGTCACCTCTTACCCCGCGCCGCAAAGCGACGCGCTCGACTCATTGCCACGGCTGCTTGGTTATTATCTGTCAGCATAGCATTGCCTACTTTTTTTGTCAACATTTAGAAGGCCGCACAGCCACCTGCCGTGTTCCCCGCAGGTCGCCTTCTTCGCGGCCATAAGTAACCGCACGCCCCGAGCCGCATGTTCTGAAAAGGGCGTCCAAAGGCTCACAGGTGCCGGCAGGCCTCTTCTCCTCCGGTATTATTCCCTGATTTGTTTCCGGAAAAACAAAGTCATCCCGAGGGGGCCGCGTTGCCGGGAAGCCTCCGAAGGAGCTCCCGGCAGCGATGACGCGCCGCTCGGAATGACCGGTACAAGGTCTTTATTTAATTGCCGTATCTCACCGTCTCATGGCGTAGATCTGTGTCTGGGATACGTCCGAGTAGCCGAGCAGCTCCTTGACCTGGTAGGCGTCCGCGCCGCCGGCCAGCATATGGGCCGCGTAGGTGTGGCGGAGGGTGTGGGGAGTGATGTCGCGGGAAATGTCTGCATTTTCCGCATAACCCTTCAGGATTTTCCAGAAACCCTGGCGGCTCATCATCCTGCCTGAGCAGTTGAGAAAGAGGGCCTCCGGGTCCCGTTCGCCGACGAAGGTCTGGCGGGCCAGGGTCATATACTCCTCCATGGCCGACCGCACGTCAGGTCCGAAGGGGACGGCGCGCGACCCTGTCCGCTCATGGCAGGAAATGTACCCCATCTCCAGATTAATGTCCTCGAGCCCAAGCCCTATCAGCTCCGACACGCGGATTCCCGTGCCGCACAGCAGGGAGAGCATGGCCTTGTCGCGGATTCCCTTGGGCGTCGAACAGTCCGGCTGGGAAATGAGGGCACGGACTTCGTCGCCGGTCAGGATATCGGGCGCTTTCTTCTCCACCCGCGGTGCCTTGAGATCGTAGGAGGGATCGTCGGAGATATAGTGGATCCTGACCAGGTAATGGAAGAAGGTCCGCATGGATGCGACGCTCCTGGATACCGAGGCTGCGGCATACTGCTGCTCCTCCAGATAGAGGATGTAGGAGCCAAGGTTGGTGGCCGTCACCTCC
>CAMONF010000209.1 GCA_946620335.1 uncultured Clostridia bacterium | reverse complement strand
TTCTCTTCTTCCTGGCCCAGAGCTTCGCATCCCTGGCGCCCACAGCATAGACAGCCAGCGCGACGAATCTGGATACGACGCAGGCAGTGAAGAGGGAGAGGGCGACACCGATGGCCAGCGTCATGGCGAAGCCCTTGATGGTACCGGTGCCCAGAGCGCCCAGAACGGCGGCTGCGATCAGGGTGGTGACGTTGCCGTCGATGATGGCGCTCATGGCCTTGTGGAAGCCGGAGCGGATGGCGCCGAGGACGGAGGTGCCGGCAGGAATCTCCTCAGGGATACGGGGGTCAATGATTACATTGGCGGCGGCGGCCATACCGATGGAGAGGATGATACCGGCGATGCCCGGGAGGGTCAGCGTCAGGTCGAAGGCGTTCAGCAAGACCAGGATGAGGGCTGCGTAGAGCACCAGGACGAAGGAGGCGATGACACCGGGAAGAAGGTAGACGATGATCATGATCAGGCAGACAATGCCGAGGCCGATGGCGCCGCCGATGAGGGAGGTGCGCAGGGCTTCCTGACCGAGGGAGGCGCCGACCACGTTGGACCGGATCTCATTCAGGGTCAGGGACAGACCGCCGATGCGGATGAAGGATGCCAGCTGGTTGGCCTCCTCCATGGAGGACATGCCTTCGATGATGCAGTTGCCGTCTGTGATGGCGGAGTTGACGGTCGGAACGGAGACGAACCTGCCGTCATAGTAGATACCGATGGTCTCGCCCTTGGAGACAGCCTTGCGGGTCGCCTCGGCGAAAGCTTCGGTGGCAGTGCTGTTGAAGGAAAGGCGGACGACGTACTGGGTGCCCTTGGACTGGTCGCTTGTGGAGGCCACGCCGTCGGCGGAAGCCACGTCGGAGCCGGATGCCACGATGGCGCCGCTCTCCTGCAGCTCTTCGATGGTATGGTTCAGAACATAGCCGTCAGCGCCGAGGCTGTAGGACGGATTGCCGTCCGCATCGGTCTCAGCGATGAAATAGAGGGAGCCCGGTGTTCCCAGTTCCTCAAGAATGGCATTGGCATCGGTGACGCCCGGGATCTCAACGTTGATCCGGTTGATACCTTCCTGATAGACGTTGGCTTCCGTGGAGTACTGTTCGATACGCTGCTGCAGCTTGTAGATGGTATCGTTCATGTCAGACTGGGACGGAGCTGCCTCGCTGGCCTCGTAGGTGATGGAGACACCGCCGGACAGGTCCAGGCCCGTCTTGATGTTTTTCATGGATCCTATACCTTTCTTGCCCCAGCCGGAGACAGCCGTAAAGACCATCAGCGCAGTGAGGAGCAGGGACAGGATAATGACAATGATACCTGTTCTCTTTTTCATGACTCATTACCTCTTAGTTGATATTGTTATAGCTATGCCGTCCCCGGCATAAAAACGGAAGCCTTTGCCTTCCGCTTATTCACATATCGAAGGGCTCAGCCCTCTTCCTCCTCCGCCTCGGCCGCCTTGATCATGATGGCGCACTCGACGCGTTTCTTCTGGAGCGCGCATCCGATCTCATAGATATCGTTGATGCCGCCGGTGAAGTTGTAGGAGTTGGCCGCGCAGCCGCCGCTGCAGTAGAAGCGGGCGAAGCAGTGGCTGCATTCCTCCTTGGAATAGACGTTGACCTTCTTGAATTCGGAGACGATATCCGTGCGGACAACGCCCGTGTCTACATTTCCAAGCAGGAAATCATCCTGGCCCACGAACTGGTGGCAGGGATAGAAATCACCCCAGGGCGTGACGGCCAGGTACTCGGTGCCCGAACCGCAGCCCGACAGACGCTTATAGACGCAAGGGCCACCTGATAAATCTATCATAAAATGAAAGAAATTAAAACCCTTTCCTTCTTTTTTACGGCGAATCATTTCCCGGGCAAGGATATCGTACTGTTCGCAGAGAACAGGCACATCCTCGGGCCTGATCGCGTAATCTTCCTCAGGCGGGGCCACCACCGGCTCCACGGAGATCTGGTCAAAGCCCAGGTCGGCCAGATGAAGAACATCGGCGGCAAAATCAAGGTTCCAGTGGGTGTAAGTGCCGCGGACGTAGTAGCTGAGGCCCTTCTCCCGCCGCTGGGCGGCGAACTTGAGGAGCTTGGGCAGGATGAGGTCGTAGCTGCCGGCCCCCTTGCGGAAGGGACGCATGCGGTCATGGACTTCCTTGCGGCCGTCGATGGAGAGGACGACGTTGTGCATCTCCCGGTTGCAGAAATCCATGATCTCATCGTTCAGGAGGACGCCGTTGGTGGTGATGGTGAAGCGGAACTTCTTGGGAGCCAGGGAATTGGCCGTCTTCTGTTCCAGCTCACGCCCGTAGGCGACCAGCTGCTTGACCACCTCCCAGTTGAGGAGCGGCTCGCCGCCGAAGAAGTCCACCTCCAGGTTCTGGCGGAAGCCAGAATTCTTTACCAGGAAGTCCAGGGCCTTCTTACCCACCTCAAGGGACATGATGGCGCGGCGGCCATGGTACTCGCCCTCCTCGGCGAAGCAGTACCGGCAGGCCAGGTTGCAGTCGTGGGCGATGTGAAAACAGAGGGCCTTGGCCACGGTCGGCTGCTTCATGAAACGGTCCACATGCGGCTGATAGGCCTCCTCAGAGAA
>CAMONF010000208.1 GCA_946620335.1 uncultured Clostridia bacterium | reverse complement strand
TGCCGGAAAGCTTGTCCGCCACCTTGCGGGAAATGTAATCACAGATCTTCTTGACGGTCCCGTCGTTCTGCAGCGCGCTTCTGGAGACGTTGAGCGGCAGGTCCGGGCAGTCGATGACGCCCTTCATGGTCATGAGGAACTCGGGGATGACTTCCTTGATGTTGTCGGCGATGAAGACCTGGTTGTTGTAGAGCTTGATGGCCGACTCCAGGGTGTCGTACTCGATGTTGATCCGCGGGAAATAGAGGATGCCGCGGAGGTTGAAGGGGAACTCCGTGTTCAGGTGGATCCAGAAGAGCGGCTCCTTGTAGTCGTTGAAGACCTTGCGGTAGAAGGCCTTGTACTCATCGTCCGTGCACTCGGAGGCGCGTCTGGTCCAGAGCGGGTTCACGTCGTTGATGGGCTGCGGGACCGGCTTGGTCTCCGGGACAAAAGCGTCGCGGACGGCCTGCTCGTCGAAGGTCTCGCCCTTCTCCTCAGCTTCCTTCTTAGCCTTCTCGATCTTGTCGCTCAGGTTCTTCTCGTTGCGGATCCTGCGGTTCTCGTCCTCAGTCTCCTCGCGCTTTACGGCGGCGTCGCTCTCGTCCGTCAGATAGATCTCGGTGGGCATGAAGGAGCAGTACTTGGTCAGGATCTCCCGGACCCGGTACTCGTTGGCGAACTCGAGGCAGTCGTCGTTCAGATAGAGGGTGATCTCCGTACCGATCTCCTCACGGTTGCCCTTCTCGATGGTGTACTCGGACACGCCGTCGCTCTCCCAGTGGACCGGCTCGGCGCCCGGCAGATAGCTCAGGGTATCGATGGAGACGCGGTCGGCGACCATGAAGGCGCTGTAGAAGCCCAGGCCAAAATGACCGATGATCTGGTCCTTGTCCGTCTTGCCCTCATACTTCTTCAGGAACTCGGATGCGCCGGAGAAGGCGATCTGGGTGATGTACTTCTCCACTTCCTCGGCCGTCATGCCGATGCCGTTGTCGATGAAGGAAAGGGTCTTCTCGTCCTGGTCCACGATGACCTGGATCACATACTTGTGGCCTTCCTCGGGCCTGTACTCGCCGATGCCCTCCAGCTTCTTCAGCTTGGTGATGGCGTCGGAGGCGTTGGCCACCTGCTCACGGACGAAGATGTCGTGGTCGGAATAGAGCCATTTTTTGATGATCGGCAGCATGTTTTCGCTGTTGATGGATAACTTGCCAGTTTTTGCCATAGTCTGTACCTCTTCTATTCTTCATGGAAATGAACCCATGGTAATGTCACAGAAGGTCTCCCCGAAGCACGTCACGTCTCCGGAAGACCGTAAAAGTATCATAGCCCTCAGGTGTCCAAAAGTCAAGACAAAAATCAGCACTCTCTTTAATTGAGTGCTAACACTTCATTCATTCCTTCCCATCACGGCAAATGAGAACAGACTCCTCCGGCAGTTCTTCCCCTTGCGCCCATCTCAGCGTCAAGCCTTCCATCGCCAGCTTATATCTGCGATGCCGGACCACAGCGGTTCCTGATCAGCCCTGCCTCAAATCATAAAAAGCGGCGGAGCGGGAGGCCTTACCGGCCCTTTTCCGCTCCGCCGCTTGCAGATTACGTTTGATGGCATGCATGCGCAGGTTTCCGCGCCACCGAATCGCCAGTGCCCCGTCAGAAAACCCGGCCTTTTTAACCCGATTTCCGTCAGCCCTGGACCACCAGGATCCCGCCGGAAAACCCGGCCTTTTTAACCCGATCCCCGTCAGCCCTGGACCACCAGGATCCCGCCGGAAAACCCGGCTTTTTTAGCCCGGTCCCCGTCAGCCCTGGACCACCAGGATCCCACCGGAAAACCCAGTCTTTTTAGCCCGGTCTCCGTCAGCCCTGGACCACCAGAAAGCCGCCGGACGGCAGGGTGAACCCCTCCGCCTGCTCCATCAGCTCCTCATCATCCATGCCGTAGGTGTCCATGCCGATCTCCTCCAGGTAATCCCGCAGATCGTCGGCGTTCTCCACCACCTCAGCCATGACCTCTTCGAGGAATTCCTCCGCCTCCTCCAGGGTCTCCGCCACCGGCTCGTCAAAAAGACGGTCCTGGCCTTCCAGAAAAGCTACAAGACATTCCCTTGAATATTCAGCCATATCCGGTCCTCCTATGTGTTCTCTCTCCCGGCCGGGCCGGGATTTATCAGTCTTCCTCCACCCGGAAGAAGAACTCGTTGAGCCGGTCCACCAGACCGGGAATTTCATCCGGCGCGTCGATGAGGAAAGCTGCACGGCTCTCCGTGAGCTCCTCCCTCGTCCGATAGCCCCAGAGGCAGCCGACCGGGATCATGCCCGCCGCGTGGGCGGTCTTCATGTCCGTGGCGCTGTCGCCAAAATAAAGACATTCCTCCGGACTTACGCCGAAGAGCCGGCTGATGGCCAGCGCGCCGGCCGGGTCCGGCTTCAGGGGATAGCTGCCGCTGTCTCCCTGGACCAGGTCAAAGAGGTCCCGGCCAAAGGCGGCCTTGATGGCGACGCCCGCCGCCGTGTCGGGCTTGTTGGTAAAGACAGCCAGCCGGATTCCCTGGTCCTTGAGGACCGCCAGCGCTTCCTCCATGCCCTCGTAAGGGCGCACGCCGTACATGGGCGCCTCCGCCAGAAAACGGCGGTTCAGCTGGCACCCCTCCTTCCAGGCTGCCCGGCTGTAGCCGTCCACCTTCTTGAGGACCCGCTCCACCAGCATGTCAGCCCCTTCCCCGCAGTAGAAGCGGTACTCTTCCAGGGGCCGCGGCGGGAAGCCCATGGCTTCCAGCATCCGGTTGCCGGCCCGCGCGATGGATTCCAGGGTATAGAGGGTCGTGCCGTCCAGGTCAAAAATACAGGTTCTGATCATCTTCTCTTAGGCCTTCGGCAGCTTGAAGGAGCTCTTCATGGAGACGATCCGGTTGAAGACCGGAGCGCCGGGCTTTGAGTCGTGGCAGTCGGCGGTAAAGTAGCCGCTGCGGACGAACTGGAAGCTGTCGAAAGGCTTGGCCTCGGCCAGAGCCGGCTCCACGAAGGCCTCCTTGACCGTCAGGGAGTTGGGGTTCAGGTTGAGCTCGCCGGTCTCCTTGTCGTAGACGCCCTTGGATTCGTCCACCAGGTTCTCATAGAGTCTCACCGTGACCTTGGCGCCCTTCTCGGCGGACACCCAGTGGATGGTGCCCTTGACCTTGCGGCCGTCGGGGGCGTTGCCGCCGCGTGTGGCCGGGTCGTAGGTGCAGTGGATCAGCGTCACGTTGCCGTCGGCGTCCTTCTCGCAAGAAGTGGCGGTGACGGAGTAGGCGTTCATGAGACGGACTTCATTTCCGATATAAAGGCGCTTGTACTTGGGGACAGGGGTCTCCATGAAGTCCTCGCGCTCGATGTAGATCTCGCGGCCGAAGGGGATCTGGCGATGGCCCAGCTCCGGATTCTCCACGTTGTTGTCCACGTCCAGGTACTCGATCTGGCCCTCGGGATAGTTGTCGATCACCACCTTGACCGGATCCAGGACAGCCATGAGGCGCGGCGCCTTGAGCTTCAAATCCTCGCGGATGCAGTACTCCAGCATGGCGTAGTCCACGGAGGAGTCGGCCTTGGAGACGCCCACCAGCTCGACGAAGCGGCGGATGGACTCGGGCGTGAAGCCGCGGCGGCGAAGAGCCGCGATGGTCACGAGGCGCGGATCGTCCCAGCCGTCCACGATGCCCTGCTCCACCAGCTTCTTGATGTAGCGCTTGCCGGTCACCACGTTGGTCAGGTACATCTTGGCGAACTCGATCTGCTTGGGCGGATGGACCCAGTCGGTGTTGGCAACGACCCAGTCATAGAGGGGCCTGTGGTCCTCGAACTCCAGGGTGCAGATGGAGTGGGTGATGCCTTCGACGGCGTCCTCGATGGGATGGGCGAAGTCATACATGGGATAGATGCACCACTCGTCGCCGGTGTTGTGGTGGCTCAGGCGTGCGATCCGGTAAATGACCGGGTCTCTCATGTTGATGTTGGGCGAGGCCATGTCGATCTTGGCCCTGAGGACCTTGGCGCCGTCGGGGTAGACGCCGGCCTTCATTTCCTCGAAGAGGCGAAGGTTCTCCTCCACGGACCGGTCACGGTAGGGGGAGTTCTTGCCCGGCTCGCTCAGAGTGCCGCGGTAGGCGCGGATCTCCTCAGCGCTCAGGTCGCAGACGTAGGCCAGGCCCTTCTTGATGAGGAGGACCGCCTTCTCGTACATGATACCGAAATAATTGGAAGCGAAATACAGGTGCTCGCCGTACTTGGCGCCCAGCCAGTCCACGTCCGCCTTGATGGATTCGACGAATTCCGTCTTCTCCTTGGTGGGGTTGGTGTCGTCGAAGCGCAGGTTGAACTGGCCGCCGTACTCCTCGGCCAGACCGTAATTCAAAAGAATGGACTTAGCGTGTCCGATGTGGAGATATCCGTTGGGCTCCGGCGGGAAGCGGGTGCAGATCTTCTCGTATTTACCCTCGGCCAGGTCCCGGTCGATGATATTCTCAATAAAATTCCTGGAAGCGGGGGCTTCCTTCTTCTCTGTGTTTTCCATTACACTCTTCTCCTCCCGGCTGTCCTCTGGTCGGAAAATGAAGACAGCTTCTGTCAATGAACTGCCTCAAATCATACCACAGGCAGGTCCATGTTGCAAAATTATTCTTTCCGGAGACCCTCACGGAGCAAAAAGTAATAGTTCCGTAATATTTTGTAATATTTTTTCAATCAAATATGGGTACAAGACTGGAAATTACCCCCATGATGTGGTATCATCCTTCATAACCCGCATTATGCAGGCATGTATATTCGTTACGTCAGCGCAGTATTCGGCTCCCCGATCGGCAGCCGCACGCTTTTCCGGAAGGAGGATTTTTTTCATGGAGCGCATCCTGATCTACCTGCAGACAGTCCCGGACTACCTGCAGTATCAGTTCAACAACCATATGGCCGTCTGTGTAGTCATCCTGACAGTCTATCTCTTCGCCCTGATCTTCACCAACAGGATCGCGAACCTGATCCGGCCCTTTGTGATAGGGGCCTGCATCTGTTTCATGGTCTACGGAGCCTTCCAGGGGCTGGGCGGCCATGGCTATCAGGCAGTGCTCACCGGAGTCCTGGCCCTGGCGCTCATGTTCATCTTCCGGCTCCTCAAGACCATCATCGTCTCCTCCTACCAGAACAAGGTCAACGCCCGGATCGAGCAGAAGGCCCTGGAGAAGGCAGCCAAGCGCCGCGGCACCTTCAGCGCCCGGCAGGGCTACAGCGGCAACGCCGCTCCCGCCCCCGCCCCGGCTCCCAAGAAGAAGAAGGAGGACGACCGGATGACCGACCACGAAATCCGCAATGTGGTCGACGACTATTACACCGAGACCCTGCCGGACATCAGCGCCTACATCGAGCAGGAGAAGCCTGTTGAAAAGCCCGCAGCGCCGGCGCCGGCAGCGCCTG
Organism: uncultured Clostridia bacterium; assembly: GCA_946620335.1. Classification (GTDB taxonomy): domain Bacteria; phylum Bacillota; class Clostridia; order Lachnospirales; family Lachnospiraceae; genus Chordicoccus. The sequence goes on along the minus strand of CAMONF010000208.1, from coordinate 969 downwards.
TCTACACCAATCCTGCCCTGGATGCCGAGCTGACCGGCCCGCGCCTCGGCCGCGAGGAGGTCTACGACCTGCTGGCCAAGCTGACGGCCCTCTACGACGCCCAGATCCTGACGGGCGACGAGTTCGAAGCCAAAAAGTTACTGCTGCTCAGAAGGATCTGAGCGGAGACAAAATTTGAAAAAGAGTGGGAATCAGGGGCGGGTCCTTTTCCCAGTTTTCAAAGAAAACTGGGAAAAGGAACCGCCCCTGATTCCCACTTTGTTCACTGCCCTTTTTATATCAATTCATTCGAATCTTCCGGAAATGCTCCGGGTCCTCATAATCCCTGGTGTACCCGTCGTCCCGGTACAGGAGATATTCCGCCGGGCCGGTGACCCAGCCAAGGAGGTCCAGCCTGTCTTCGTCCAGGTCCTCCACGCTCTCCGCGAAATCTGCCAGCGGCAGGATGTGCTCCTTCTTCACGAAGAGCGGCACTTCATTCAGCGCGACGTCTATGTAATGCACGCCCGCGGTCATCTTCTCTTCACGGATTCCCTCGGGAGTGAATTTTACGAACAGCATGTCCTCCGGCAGGTATACATACCGGCCTGCGGCGTTCTGGGTGTAGACCGGCGCCACCATGAGGCCGTCGCCGAGCATGAGCTGATCTTCTGTCCTGACCGCCATGGGGTCCTCGGGATAATCGAAGGCCAGCGGTCGGAAATACAGGTCGTCGTTCAGAGCCGCTTTCACGTACTCGCTGTACAGATACGGGAGGAGCCGGTAGCGCACGCCTACGACGTGGGCAAAGTCCTCCGGCCGCTCGAACTGGTAGCACTCCTGCCGGCGGGTATTCCAGGCGCTGTGGTTCCGCATGAGGGGGGTGAAGACGCCGATGGCCAGCCAGCGAAGAAGCAGTTCCCTGGAGGTATCGGAGCCGAAGCCGCCGATGTCGGCGCCCGTGTAGAGGAAACCGCTCATGTTGAGGGA
>CAMONF010000207.1 GCA_946620335.1 uncultured Clostridia bacterium | reverse complement strand
TAAAACCTCCATCTCAGCATTTTCACGGAATGCCTTCCGCAAATAAAATCAAAGCCCGGCCGGAGTCATAAAGCCCCTCGCGGCCGGACTGTATTAACTGTTTTTACCGAACATCGCCCGCCGTTGCTTTCGTACCAACGGACGATTCAAAAAACTATTCCCCTGTAAGGGCATCCACACCCCTCGCTCTGCTTTCTTCTCACAGGCAGCCGAATGCCTTCATTTCCCTCTCCAGGATGGCCTTGTGGGCAGGCTCCATCTCAGTCAGCGGAAGCCTCGGCCTGCCGACGTTGAAGCCCTGCATGTTGAGGGCGGCCTTGACCGGGATCGGGTTGACCTCGCAGAAGAGGGCGTTGACCAATGGGATGGACTTCAGCTGCATGGCTGCGGCCTTGGCGTAATCGCCCTCGAAGCAGGCGTAGACCATGTCGTGGGTGAACTGCGGCGCCACGTTGGCCAGAACGGAAATGACACCCGCGCCCCCGAGGGAACACAGCGGAACGATCTGGTCGTCATTGCCGGAATAGACGTCGAAAGCGCCGTCGGCAAGGTTCATGAGCTTGGCGATCTGGCTGAAATTGCCGCTGGCCTCCTTGATGGCCGCCACGTTGGGGTTAGCCTTGGCGATGGCCACCATGGTCTCCGGCTGGATGTTGGTGCCGGTGCGGGAGGGCACGTTGTAGAGGATGCAGGGGAGCTTGGTGGACTGGGCGATGGCGCTGTAGGAAGCGATCAGGCCGCCCTGGGTAGCCTTGTTGTAGTAAGGCGTTACCAGGAGTAGTCCGTCCGCGCCGACCTTCTCGGCCTCCTGGGACATCATGATGGCGTGGGCCGTGTTGTTGGAGCCGGTGCCGCCGATGACCGGGATTCGGCCCTTGGTGACCTGGACCGCGAACTCGATGGCCTTGATGTGCTCGTCATCATCCAGGGTAGGAGCCTCGCCGCTGGTGCCGCAGACGATCAGCGCGTCTGTGCCGTGGGCAATCTGATCCTCGATGAGTTTTTCCAGGGAATCATAATTGATGGAACCGTCTTCGCTCATGGGTGTCGCCAGGGCGACGCCGGAGCCTCTGAATACAGACATAAAACACCTCCATACAGATATTTGATCATTACTCATTATGACACGGTTTTTGGGAAAACCGACATCTCGTTTGATGATAGCAAAGGGCGGAGATAAAGTCAAGTTTGGGAGGAGAGCGAAACAAAAGGTGGGAATCAGGGACGGTTCCTTTTCCCACTTTTCATAAAATGAAAAGTGGGAAAAGGAACCGTCCCTGATTCCCACTTGATTCACAGCTCCTGTTGTTTCAACCTCTCACTGCTTCGTAGCAAAGGAAGCCCTCTTCCTCAGCCTGGAATCCAGGATCCTCTTGCGGATTCTGAGAGACTTTGGCGTGACCTCCAGCAGCTCGTCCGTATCGATGTAATCCAGGGCCTGCTCCAGGGAAAGGATCCTGGGCGGCGTCAGGGTCAGCGCCTCGTCGGCGTTGGAGGACCGGGTGTTTGTCAGGTGCTTGGTCTTGCAGACGTTGATTTCGATGTCCTCAGGCTTGGCGCTCTCGCCGACCACCATGCCGGCGTAGACCCGGGTGCCCGAAGTGATGAAGAGGGCGCCGCGCTCCTGGGCCGCGAAGAGGCCGTAGGTGACCGCCTCGCCGTCCTCGAAGGCGATCAGAGAGCCGTTCTTGCGGTAGGTGATGTCGCCCTTGTAGGGAGCATAGCAGTCAAACACGCTGTTGATGATGCCCGTGCCCTTGGTGGCGGTCAGGAAATTGCCGTGGATGCCGATGAGGCCTCTGGCAGGAATGCTGAACTCAAGGCGGGATGTCCCGTCGGCCAGGGTGCTCATGCCCATGAGCTCGCCCTTGCGCTCGGACAACATGCTGATGGCGGTGCCGGAATACTCGGCCGGAACGTCCACGTAAGCGGTCTCGATCGGCTCGAGAAGCTTGCCGTTCTCATCCCTCTTGTAAATGACCTCCGCCTTGCTGACCGCGAACTCATACCCCTCGCGGCGCATGGTCTCGATCAGGACGGACAGATGCAGCTCGCCTCTGCCGCTGACCTTGAAGGTGTCGGTGCTCTCGGTGTCCGCCACCCGGAGGGAGACGTCCGTGTTGAGCTCCCGCATCAGGCGCTCGCGGATCTGGCGGGACGTGCAGTAAGTTCCCTCGAGGCCTGCCAGCGGGCTGTCATTTACGATAAAGTTCATGGCGATGGTCGGCTCGGAGATCTTCTGGAAAACGATCGGAGCCTCCTGGCCCACCGCGCAGAGGGTATCGCCGATCTGCAGGTCGCCGATGCCGGAGATGGCCACGATGGAGCCGACCTCAGCCTTAGCGACGTCCACCTTCTTCAGGCCGTCGAACTCATAGAGCTTGGTCACGCGGGTCTTCTCGTGGACACTGTCGTCGTGGTAGTTGACCCGGACGATGTCCTGGCCCACGGCGATGCTGCCGTTCTCCACCTTGCCGATGCCGATCCGGCCCACATACTCGTTGTAGTCGATGGTGGAAATGAGGACCTGGGTCCCCTTGTCAGGATCCCCCTGGGGTGCCGGAATGTATTCAAGAATCGTATCGAAAAGCGGCTGCAGGTCCTTGCCCTCCACATAGGGATCGGCCGTGCAGGTGCCTTCCCTGGCCGAAGCGTACAGGAAGGGGCACTCAAGCTGCTCGTCGGAGGCATTCAGGTCCATGAAAAGCTCCAGGACCTCGTCCACCACCTCCTCGGGCCTCGCCTCGGGGCGGTCGATCTTGTTGACGCAGACGATGACCGGCAGATCCAGGTCCAGGGCCTTCTTGAGGACGAACTTGGTCTGGGGCATGGTGCCCTCGAAGGCGTCCACAAGCAAAATGACGCCATTGACCATTTTGAGGACGCGCTCCACCTCGCCGCCGAAGTCAGCGTGGCCGGGTGTGTCGACGATGTTGATCTTCACGCCCTTGTAGTTGATGGCTGTATTTTTGGAGAGAATGGTGATGCCTCTCTCCCGCTCAATGGCGCCGGAGTCCATGACGCGCTCCCGCACCTCCTGGTTGTCGCGGAAAACGCCGCTCTGACGGAGCATACCGTCCACCAGCGTAGTCTTGCCATGGTCGACGTGGGCGATAATGGCAACGTTTCTAACATCCTCTCTCTTAATCAGACTCATACATTCCTCCGGACCGCATCCCGGCCGCTTTGCTGTAAAATTCGTTGGTTTTCTCACACAATCGCAGAGTATAACACGTTTTTTTAATGATGTAAAGGTTGAAACAAAAATGAAAAATGGGAATCAGGGACGAAAATGGGAATCAGGGACGGTTCCTTTTCCCACTTTTCATAAAATGAAAAGTGGGAAAAGGAACCGTCCCTGATTCCCATTTTCTGCCTTTCCGTAAAATGAAAAGTGGGAAAAGGAACCGTCCCTGATTCCCATTTTCTCACCCCGGCGCATTCTCCGGATAGAAGTCGTAGTATTCCTTTCCGTCCTCCAGATCATACCCATAGGCCTCGGCCAGCTCGCTGACTGTGACCAGCTTGTAGCCCATGCCCTGGAGCATGGGAACGAGCTCCTTGGTGGCCTCCGCAGTAGCCTGGAAGAGATCGTGCATGAGGATGATGGAGCCGTCCTTGACCTGGTTGCGGATCTCCTCGACAGTGTTGGCCGCGTCGCGGGTCTTCCAGTCCAGGGTGTCCACGTCCCAGAGGATCATGGGCTTCCCGACGTTGTTGGCTACCGTGTCGTCGACGCCGCCGCCCGTCGGCCGCATGATGACCGGACGGAAGCCGCAGAGACGCTCGAGGAGGTCGTCATTTTTCTCCATGGTCTCGCGGATCTCCTCTGCGCTGGCGCCCTTGAGCGTCAGGTGCTCGTAGGTATGGGAGCCGATCTCCATGCCGTCCTCAACGGCCCTTAAGAGCTCATCTGTGTAATAATCGGCCTGGATACCGACCACGAAGAAGGTGGCCTTGGCATTGTATTGCTCCAGGACCTCAAGAATCGTGTCCGTATTCTGGGAAGGACCGTCGTCGTAGGTAATGGCCACGAGCTTGGGCACCGCATCCAGGTCCGGAATACCGGCCTGGTCAAAATAAGTGTCCTTGCCCACCTCGGTGGCGATCCAGCCCGTGGGCAGGTAACCGTCATTCCCGAAATAGTAGCGGTAGCCTTCGATGGTCTTCCACCCGTTCACGAACTTGGTCCCATCTGAGTTCTGGTACCACCAGCCCTTGTCGTCCACGTTCCAGCCCTCGTTGCCGGCCAGCTCCAGCGGCACGGTCTCCCGGATGGCGGTATCGGTCTCGGTCTCCACCGGTTCCTCCTCCACCGTCTCCTCGGTCTTCCCCTCGGAAATGCCCTTCACGAGCTTCCCGATCCCCCGCACAGCCAGGACAACGATCAATATAAGCGCGGCGACCGCCAGCACGGCCGTGGCCACCCTGCGAATGAGCAGCATCTTCTTGCGGCGCCTACGCCGCTCAAGCAACTGTTTTCTTGTCATAGAATCCCCCTCCTGCCCGTCTCACTCAGGCAGGTCTCAGGTAATTACTATAACCTCTAAATTTGGATTATGCAAGATGCGGATGGAAATTAAAACCGTTTCCCCTCCCGCCTTCCGGCCAAAATACCTTCCTTTCTTCCTATAGTAATACGTCCGGTCATACTTTCACTTTGACCTTCTTGCTCCAGGCAGAATAGTAATTCTTGCCATTCACAGTCCGGTAGGTCCTGACCCTGACATAATAGGTCTTCCCCTTCTTCAGGCCCTTCACCGTCCTGGACAGCTTCCCTGTCCCTTTGACCCGGACATTTTTGGCCCCGGTCATATTCTTTGCGGTGCTGTAGCTGAGCTGGTAGCCTGTCGTCTGGACCGCCTGCTTCTTCCACTTTGCCGTGAACTTCCCATTGCCGCCCTTCACAGAGCTGATGGAAGTGCCCTTGGGCAGAATCTTGAAGGTGACCTTTCGGGTGCCGGTATATTTTCCCTTCCCCTTCACGACGATGGTGGCTGTTCCAACCTTTTTGTTGGACTTATAGGTGAGGGTGTAGTCGGTCCCCTTCTTCAGGGTCTTAAGCTTCCCGCCGGCCTTTGCCTTTACGATTACTTCAGGCTTCCGCGCCTTTCCGTTGTAGACGAGCTTTCCGTCCGCCTTGGTCTTCAGCGCAGCGGAAGCGATGCGCACGGCCCGGACAGGCGTCGGGGTGGGCGCTTTCGTCACCACGGGCACAGACGTGGGCTCCGGTGTCGGGGTGGGAACTGCGGTTGGCGTCGGCGTCACGGGAGGAGTTTCATTTCCCGCGAGGCGAAGGCTCTCCTCCGGGAAAAGATGCTTCGTGTCGCTGTCGTAGATATAGAGGTAGTTGATTTCCTTCCCGTTCAGGGTCTCCGCGTGGATGTAATACCCCTCCTCCATATTGCCCTTGACGCAGGGGGCCAGAAAGAGCCAGGTAAAGCCGGCCCCGTTGGTCACGTCTACCAGGTAGTTGTTCCCGTCATCCATGCGGACGACGTTCCACATGTGTGTAGTCCTGGGCTGGTCCGCGCCCTCCCAGGTCTGGACGCCGACCGCGCAGAGGCAGGAAGTCTCCTCGGAATCGAACTCCGTATGGTCGCAGAGATACTGGAAGCCCTTGGAATACCCTTCGCAGACCACCATGGTCTCCGGGTCGCCGTCAAAAATGTTGACGATCTGCCAGGGATCCCCATAAGGAGCCCCTGCCGCCGCGGCATAATCGTATCCGCTCAGCTCCGGCAGTTTCTGATAGTAAAATGAAAGCCTTTCCCGGTCCGTCCCGAGGGCCTGGCCTTCCCGGATAATGTCGGCCGCATTGGCCAGAGCCGCCTTGACCCGGTCGGCCGCTGCCGGATCGGTGGTATACCGGACCGCTTCCCCCGTCTCCGCGTCATGGGCCGCGTAATCGTCGGAGACAGAGAAAATGACAGACACTTCTCCTGTCATCCGGATCCGGTATCCGCCCTCCGAGGAAAACACGGCATAGGGGACGCCGCAGTAGTAGCCCAGCCCGAACCAGTACATTTCCGCCGGGCAGTCGCGGAGCAGGGACAGGATCACCAGCTCCCGGTCGTAACCGGTCAGCTCCGTCATGGCAGCGTGGGCCTCAGCTGAGATGGTAAGACCGCTGTCCGTCTCCGCCACCAGGGATTCGATTCCCAGGTCTTCAGCTGACCACGCCTGCCCCTCATAGGCGGACACATCCAGCTGTACATCCAGGGAAGTTGCCGTCTCCTCCCCCGCTGCCACCTTTTCCACCCTGTCTCTCAACGCGTCGTACAGTTCCCGGTTCAGGCCCGTCAGACGGTCCCCGTTGCGGGCGGCGTCGCCGGAGCTCTCTTCCACCAGGGCGGTCAGCTCCGTGTCCAGATATGTCTCCAGATCTTGAGGCGCATCCTCCGCGGCATAGGACCATTCCTCCAGGGCGGCAATCACGACCTCCGGATCCGGAGCGTCCGTCTCCGGCGGATCAATTACCGCCTCTACCGCCTCTGAATATGCAGTCTCCGAAGCATCAAGCGCCTTCTCCGGATCCCCAGCGTCCGTCTCCGGCGGAAACGTCGTCACCACGGGCGATGGCGCAGCTTCCCCGTCCTCCTCAGCCCTGATCTCATATGCCGCATTTTCTTCCTCTACCGCCGGGCCTTCCCCAGGCATCGCGGCCCGCACAGGTGCCGCCCCTTGAAAACTTGAAACAGCCAGCGCAGAGGCAAGTAATAAGGCCAGACTTCTTTTCTTCATTTTCCGTCACTCCGTTGTTAGATGACTGATTGGATAACTGACCCGGTCAGGACAAATGAGCCAGAGGGATGACTCCCCCTGACTCACTTCCTGCAGCGCGGGTGCCCGTGCACCCGGCTTATTTCACTGTCACCTTGACGGTGACCGTCTTCGTCAGCTTCTTATAGTTGGCATTGCCGGCAGCCGTCACCTTGACCTTGATCTTGTAGGTTCCCTTGGCGGTCCCCTTCTTCACTGTGACTTTTCCGGTCTTGGCGTTGATGGTGAGGGCCTTAGCACCGGAAACCTTCTTGTAGGTCACCTTGCCCTGGGCCTTCTTCACGGTCAGAGGCGCGACCGTCTGCTTTGCCTTTTTGACCTTGGAAACCTTCACGCTCTTGGCGGACGCCTTGACAGTGACCGGGTTCTTGGCCTTGTTGATGGTAAAAGTAGTCTTGGCAGAGCCTGTGTAGCTGCCCTTTCCGGTCACAGTGACCGTAGCCTTGCCGGCCTTCACATTGTTCTTGTAGGCAACCGTGTAATCCGTGCCCGCCTTGAGGGTCTTGCTGCCCAGCTTGACGGTCACAGCAGGCTTCAGAGCCTTGCCTGTATAGGTCTTGTTGGCGACGGTGAGCTTGGCCTTGGCGATAGAAGCCTTCTTGATGGCGAAGGTCTTCTCGATAGTGCCGCTGTAAGCGCCCTTGCCGGTCACGGTGACCTTGGCGGTGCCGACCTTCACGTTATCGGTATAGGTCACTGTATAATCCGTATCTTTTTCCAGGGTGACTTCATCAATTCCGAAGACAGCCTTGACCGTCACTGCCGGCTTTAAAGCATTGCCGGTGTAGGCGTAGGATGTCTTAGCCAGCTCCACGGTTCCCAGGGTGTCAAGCGGAGCAGCCGCAGCCTTGGAAAGGATGAACCGCACATGGCTGGCCGCCTCCTGAATCATGATGCCGTTGGCCGTCGTCGGCGCGATGTAAGCCTCCTCGATGAGTGTTCCATCCTCCTTGACTGCCTGGAGGCGAAGCATATCCGTGCCGTCATTTACAACGTTGGATGCCACCATATCGCCCGCCATGACGGTATCGCCGTCATGCAGGACGACCTGCTGCGGGGCGTCGCCGGAAAAGTCCACGGTCGCCACATTGAAAATGACACCCTCGCTCCCGGCCCTGTCCTCCACATTGACCGTGAAGGCGGCAGCCGTCGTCACCTGAAGGTCACCCGCCAGGTCGAACTCGAACCATTCGATCTTGTCATCGTCGATGAAAGCCTGGATTCTGTCCAGATTCCTGTCCGCCACGACCTCCCCGTTGTGGACAATGTTGATATGAATCGGGCTGGCTGTCGGATAAGCGTAGATGGAGATCGGCGTGCCCTCTGCCAGGTAGGCCGTTCCCTCAATATCGTCCCCGTCCATATACTCGTCGCTGTAGACGTGAAGCCCGTTGACGTTGTAATCGGTATTCGCTTCAGCAGCGCCGTTTTCAACGGTAACCGCGCAGGCGTAGCTGAGCACAAAGTTCACATCCCCATCCAGAGAATCGATAATGATGCCGCCGGCGCCTTCCTCGGCCTCCGCAGCCTCATTGATCAGACTGGTCTCCACCGCCTTTCCCTGGGCATCGTACCGGGTCAGGATCAGTTTTCTGCCAAGCGGATTCAGTACCTGCACACCGACGTAAGAACCTTCCTTGAGTGCGTCGCCGCTCTCGATCCGGGCCGGAGCCGGCGCGTCGCCTGAGAAGTCCACGGTCATGACGTTGAAGGCCACGGACTCATCTGTGACTTTATTTTCATAGGAAACGGTATACTGCTTCGGCATCGTGACGGAAATGACAACATCCCCCGTCACCTCAATGTTCTCAAAGGTGACGCCGGTATAGCCGTTCAGGTCCGTGGCAGTTCCAACCGTCTCGCCGCCCACGGTCAGGGTGACGACAGCCTCCTCCTGGCCGTCGCTGTAATCGCCGTACACAGTGAAGGAATGGCTGCCGGGGGCAATCTCAGCCGGGGCGGCCGTAATCTCTGTCTCGTCGACATAAACCATGACATCGCCAGGGACATCCTCCGCGATGCTGGCGCTTGCCGTGTACTTCTCTTCCGCCGGCTCCTCCTGAGGAGCAATCGCGATCAGAACATCACCGTTCACATTCACATCGGCAAATTCCGCATCGTCGTAGCCGATCTCAGTGGGCTCACCCACCTGCTCGCCGCCCACATAAAGGGTCGCATAGGCTTCCATCAGCTCGTCCGTGACGTAGTCGCCCTGGACAAGGATGGTGTGGGTACCCGCCGCGATCGCATCGCCGTCCGCCGCGACGTTACCATCCACAGAAATCGAGGGATCTCTGCCGGCTCGGTTGGCAATGGAGAGGGTGTACTCCGTCTCCGGTTCTTCCTCTCCTCCTTCAGCCACAGCGGTGGTGATGGAGAGGTCGCCCTCCAGGGTGATGGTGACCGGTTCACCTGCGGTACCCGCCTCGATAATCCGGTCTTCCAAAGTCACACCGTTGTGAACGACCGTCAGGCGGATATCGCTGGCATTCGGCCAGGGGTAATAGGAAATCCGGGAACCGACCGGGAACTCCTTCGTCCCGGTAAAGTCATCCATTTTAGGATCATTCTCGTCATAGACGTGAAGGCTGTTGTAAGCCTCCCCGGCCACATCTGCTTCGGATGCACCGTTCGTGACGGTGACGGTGCACATGGTCGTCTCCTCCTCAGCGGCGAAGGCCGTGAAGGTGAAGAGTGTCAGAGTCATCGCGAGGCTCATCAGGAGGGCGACCACTCTTTTTGCAAGTGAAACTCTTTTTTCTTTCTGCATGATTCTCTCCTTTTTCTAATGTCGGTAACTGTCCGATTCCCTCAGCGGAGATGCCTTGCATCCCGATCCTCATGGTCCCGGACAATTACAGGTTATGATCAGTACCGCCCGGAAGCGGCACGGATGCGCATAGTTGATTAGTGTTGGCTAACGCATGTTTTTCATTTTTCCGGCAGACAAAGCTGCCGGATTCTTTTCGATCAGGTATGGAAAACAAATGATAACAGGCTCCCTTACGCAGGCATGCCATCTCCGCCACACATTGCCGGACCTCTGGCCAGGTTTCCGGCAGGTCAGAGATGGACAAATCCATATCAGTCCTCTGCCCCCTCCAGCTGGTCCGCCAGCGCCATGAGCTCTTCGGCCTTGTGCGGATCCGCTGTAACACCGATTCCCTCTTCATAGAGTCTGGCCAGCTTCCTGGCCGCCGGCGCGTATCTTTGAGCGACTCCCCGCTCGTAGAAACCCCGCGCCTCAGCAGGATCGCGTTCCAGATACCTGCCCTCCACGGCATAATCTCCCAGCTGCACCGAAGCGATGCCGTTACCGAGCCGGGATGCCCTGTTCAGCCACCTCAGGCCTTCGGACAGGTCCGCCGCGAGGCCCTTTCCCTCCAGGAGACAGGACCCGAAATTGGCCATGCCTCCCAGAGAACCGCCTTCTGCAGCCTTCTTCAGAAATCCAGCCGCCGCAACCTCGTCCTTTGGCGTGCCAATTCCCGCCTGCAGCATGATGCCTGCCCGGTTGGCCGCCTCCTGGTCCCCCTGGTCCGCCGCTTTCACGTACCATTCAAAGGCCTTCGCCTCATTCCTCTCCACGCCGTCGCCAAAGTAATACATACAGGCTATGTTATAGGTAGAGATATAGTATCCTTTTTCCGAGGCAGCCAGGAAACAGGCCATAGCATTCTCATAATCCTGGTGAACGAGATACCTCGTCCCCCTCTCATCAAGCTCTTTTCCGGTCATGTTCTCTCCTTATCTTCTCCTGCGTCTCGTAGAAAATGGCTTCTCAAGCTCCGCCCGCATTTTTCATCGTACCGGCAGAACATATTTCCGCCAGGAACCAAGTCGGACCGGGCATCAGCTCTCTCCGGTAAAGTAGATCTGGTAAGCCGGATATGCCGTGTCTGCATTTCTCACCGCAGCGGCATTCACGCCCTTCATATCACTGATCCGGGAAATGAGGACCTCCTGAAAGCCTTCCGCGTCCTCCCCGGCATACTCGAACTCCGCCTTGCAGGCCTTCCCGTGTTCCCAGGCCGCCGCGAGAAGGGCATCCAGCCCGGCCGCGTCCTCGATCTTGAGGTCCACGCCGGCCGTCTCCCCCATGGCGCCGAAAATGTCATAGGGCTCTGTCTCCAACAGCGCCTCAATCTCTCGGTGCTTGTCCGCCGGATACCACTCGTAAGGTGTCTCCGCCCCGGCCAGCAGCATGCTGTAGTTGGGCACCAGATATCCCAATTCTTCCGATAAGTCTGACTGGCCGTAGGTCGTGCAGAGCACGTACCATTTTCCCTCCAGGCAGACCATGTTCCAGGCGTGGTCGCCGCCCTCGTTCACGCCGGTGGTCCGATAGCAGGGGATTCCCAGCATGTTCAGCAGCAGCGCAGCCGCTTTGGCCTTGCCGTCGCAGACGGCGCACCGGTTCAGGAACACGCCTTCCAGGTAGTAGGCCTGCTCCCTGACCAGGTAGGTCTCCGAGGAGTAGGCGGTTGCCGCGTCGTACCGGACTTCGGTAGTCAGCCAGTCGTAGACGGCCTTGATTTTCTGAAAATCGGACATTTCCCGGGAAATAAGCCCCCGCAGGACCTCCCTGGCTTCCTCATACAGCGTCTCCGCCATACTGCCCGGTTCCGGGACCGGCCTGAAGCCATTCATGGCCAGATAATAGAGCTGTTCGCTGTTTTCACAGCTCACCGGCTCCTTTGATTCGTCGTCCGTCGCGAAAATGAGTTCATTTTCCGGAGCCTGGGAACCGCCTGCCTCAGAATCATTCGACGCAAGCAGCGCATAGTCAAAGGACGGCAGGACCGGCGTCTCAGATACGGATTCCGGTGCCTCCGTGGCGATATCCCGGCTCATGGAATACTTGATGCCGATCACGCCGTAGTCGGAATAGTAGCTGTCGTCCATCTGGCAGGCGTACACATCCGCCAGGTCGGCCTCCCGGTATGCCTGCCGATACACCGTATAGGGGTTATAGATTTCCTCCGCAAAGTCCGGCGCGATCCTGAAAAAAATCTCCCCGGAAACGCGGTAAAAAGCCATGTAATCCAGGGCATAGACCATATCCCCTGCGGATGCAATCTCCTCCGCCGGCCTCGCCAGGTCTTCCACAGGCAGGTCGGAAATGTACACCTTTCCCTCCCGGAAGGCTGCAAAGGCCTCATCCGCTGCCTCAATATCGGCACTTCCCGGCTCCGCGGGCCCATTCTCCCCGCCTTGGCTTCCTTCTGCTTCTTCCGGCAGGGCGTTGCTGTCGGCTTCGGCAGGCACAGTGTTTTCTGTCCCGTCCACACCGGCGCTGCCGCTCTCTGCCCCATCCTCACTGGCACTGCCGCTCTCTGCCCCGGCTGGCTGGCTCTGTTCGGTCTCCTGCCTCTCCGTGCTCTCCCCGCGGCCCGCGCCAGTCCCCGAGCATCCGCCCGCCAGCACGGCGGCGGCCAGGACCAAAGCGGCGAGCCTCCTGTCAGTACTCATTTTTCTTCTCCAGAAGGTCGTAGGTGGGGCAAAGGGGATGGCCGGTCTTCTCGTCGCGGATGATGGTTCCGCTGATGCGGAAGCATTTCGCCAGCATCTCGGCCGTCATGACCTCCGCCGGCGTCCCGTAGGCGTAGATTTTCCCGCTCTCCATGGCCAGAAGAGCGTCCGAGTAGCGGGAGGCGAGGTTCAAGTCATGTAGGACCATGATGATGGTCGCCCCCTCCTCCCGGTTCAGCTTTTTCAGCAGTTCCAGCACCTCCAGCTGGTGGCAGAGGTCCAGGTAAGTGGTGGGCTCGTCCAGGAGAACGATTTTTGTCTGCTGGGCGATGGCCATGGCGATCCAGACCCGCTGCCGCTGCCCGCCGGAGAGGTTGGCGATCTCCCGGTCCCGGAAATCCGCCATACCGGTGACCTCGAGGGCCCACTCGACGATTTCCCTGTCCTCTTTGGTCATTCTCCCAAAACCTGTCTGGTAGGGAAACCGACCGTAAGAGACCAGCTCAAAGCAGCTGAGGGTTCCGGGAGCTGAAGGCGACTGGGGCAGAATGGCCATCTGCCGGGCGATCATTTTGCTCCTCATGTCGGCTATGTCATTCCCGTTCACGATGACGGTGCCGCCGGCGCTGGGAATGATGCGGCCGATGGCCTTCAGGACCGTCGATTTGCCGCAGCCGTTGGCGCCTATGATGGAGGTGATCCGGCCCTTGGCGAAGGCCACGTCGAAGTCGGGCACCACGATATGGGTGTCGTAGCCGACCTTCAGATGCGATGTACGGATTGCATTTTCCATGGTTAACTCGCTTTCATGAGCAGATACAGGAAGTAGGGCACGGACAGGATCGATACCAGAATGCCCGTGGGGATATTGATGAAAATGCCGACATTCTCCACCAGGATGTTGGCCGACACAATGATGACCGCGGAAGTGACGCCCGCCGCCGGAATCAGGAAGCGCGCATCGCTCCCCACCATCCGCCTTGCGATGTGGGGTCCGATCAGACCCAGGAAGAAAAAGTTCCCGCCGAAGGCCACCGCCGCCGAGGACATGCCTACGGCCAGGAAGGACAGGAGCGTAAAGGCAGCCTTCACGTTGACGCCCAGCCCGGTGGCGATGTCAAAGCCCAGGTTGATGGCATTCAGGACACGCGCGTTGTACATGAGCACCGCGCCAAAAAGGGCCAGCCAGACCGTGAGGATCAGAATATAATCCCACCGGGTCCCCCAGAGCTCGCCCGAGTTCCACCTCTGGATGAACTCCAGCTGGCTCTCGTCCAGGACGTACATGGCGAAGGTGCCGATGGCGCCAAACCCCGCTCCCATGGCCACGCCGGTCATAATGAGCTTGGTGGAGGATATGTTTTTCTTTCCCTTGGTCCCGAGGGCATAGATGATGGCATAGGAAATGAGACCGCCGATGAGGGCCAGGACGGGCAGCAGCACCGGCCGGTCAATATTTTTCGCGATCAGAGCCACATAGAGCGTGACGAAAAGTGAGGACCCATCAGCCACGCCCAGCGTTCCCGGCGAAGCCAGGTCGTTGTGGAGGAGAGCCTGCATGATCACGCCGCTCGCGCCCATACCGATTCCCACCAGAATGGCCAGGCAGAGCCTTGGCAGGCGGAAGTCAAACAAGACCAGGCGGCTGTTTTCCGTCCCGCCCCCGGCCAGCGTCTCCAGCACCTCCCGGAGCTTAAGGGCATAGGGGCCGATGCAGCAGCCGGATGCAAATATGGCAAGCAGGAGGATCAGAAGCAGAAGGATCCGCATGATCCGGAGGCGGGCCCGCTGGGCGGGGTTCATTTTCAAAGTACCTGACTTAGTCACTGAACTGGTCCCCCTCCTGCCTGCGTGAAACGTAAATGAAGAACGGCACACCGATGATAGTGATGAGAAGCCCGATGGGGAATTCCCTGCCAGGGTCCACATTTTTCGCCGCAAGGTCGACGACCGCCACGAAAAGTGAGCCGTAGACGGCGCAGGTCGGCAGCACGAACCTGTAGTCGGTCCCCACCAGATACCTGGAAATATAAGGAATCATGAGGCCCACATACCCCACCGGCCCGATGATGATGACCGCCACAGCCGATAAAATGAGAACAATGACCGTGGACAGTGTCCGAATCAGGACCACATTGGCCCCCAGCCCCCGCGAAACGTCCTCCCCCAGATTCATGACAGTGAGGGACCTGGCGATGATGATGGCCGTGACGACGCCGAAAGCAAAGAAGGGAAGGGCGATGAAGAGGTCCTTCCAGATCGTATTGGCCGAACTGCCGGAAGTGTAGCGGAGCATCTGGTTCATAAGGCCGTTCTTTAAAATGATGGCCGTCGTCAGGGATGTCAGAAGGGTCGAAATCGACATGCCGGAGAGCACCATGCGGTCCGGCGTGATCCGCCCCTTGCCGGCGAAGGCAATGGCGTAGATGAGGAGCGTCACGCCCGCCGCTCCCAGGGCAGAAATCCCCATCCTGGTAAACCTGCCCGCCTCGGGCAGGAATGTCAGAACGATGACCACGCCCAGGGTGGAACCTGAGGATATGCCCATGATGCCTGAATCCGCCATGGGATTCTTCGTGGTCCCCTGCATGATGCAGCCCGCGACGGACAGGGACGCGCCGACGATGACGTCCGCCAGAAAGCGCGGCAAACGGATATCCCGGACCGTTAAGTGGTCGAAATTGCCGGGATCAAAGCGAAAAAAGGCGTCGAGAACTGTCCCCGCCCCGAGCCTGGTCGCCCCAAGGACCATGGTCAGCATCATGACCAGGGCCAGGGCAGCTGTGCCAAGAAGCATGGTTCTGGTAAATTTTGCGCGATTGCTCAGTCGTGTTCTCATTTTCTTCCTGTCAACAGAATCGGATAGAGTTTTTCAGGCAACCGGTCATGGCCGTCAAAATTCCAAAGGACAGCGCGGCGCCCAGCTGTTCACGTTCTTGTCCCGGGTGAAGAGGATCGTCTCACTCTCCCACCTGGCCGGCGACCTTGAGGGCCTCAAGGACCTGCCTGTACTGGTCAGCCAGCAGGATGACGCCCTTCTGGGCATAGGGGGTGATATCGATGATGCCGACGCGGTCCTCGCGGACGGCGTTAAGGGACTGCCAGCCGACATTTTCCGTCACATAGCTGGAAATGGTGTCCTCGCCGAAGCCGGCATAGATGACCATATCCCCTTCGTAGTCTCTCAACTTCTCTGCCGAGATAGCCTCGTAAGCCATGCCGGACTCATCGGTCATGAATTCCTCCACATTGGGCAGACGGCCGATTCCGGCATAATCGTAGATGATGGTGTTCATGAACCAACCCCTGTCGGGCGGAATGGAGATGGCGCCCATGTAGGTGTAGATGGTCAGCGTCTTGTCGCTGAGATTCAGGTCCTTCAGCTGCTGCACCATGGTGTTCTTCAGGGCATCGGCATAGGAAATGAGAACATTCGCGCTCTCCTCGAGGCCAAAGATTTCTCCGATATAGCCGAGCCTGGTGGCAAAATCCGTCGAGTCGGTGTAAAGGGGAATCGTCGGCGCGATCTTGGAGAGCTGTTCGATCTGAGACTGGGACATCTGCTGGTTGACCAGGATAAGCTCCGGCTCGTAGGAAAGGACCTCCTCGGGCGAGAAGGGGCTGGTGTTCAGCAGCGCCTCGGCGCCCTCGTAGTAATCCTCATAGCCTTCAATTTCCGTTGATCCTTCGTAGGCCAGGAGCTTGATTCCAAAGCCCACCACGTCCTGAGAGCCGAAAACGCAGACAATACGGCGGGTGTTCATATTATAGGTAACTTCATCACCGTTCAAGGTCGTGAAAGTGTTCTCCTTGTACTCCTCACTCCGGGTGTCCGTGAGGACCGGCATCAAGGGCATGCCATTCTCGTCATAGGCCAGCTCGACGGGAGCGCCGGTGTCTGCACCGTCATCGGCTGTTTCGGAGGCTTCTTCTCCTGTGGAGGTTTCCTCGGAGGCTGCATCTGCCGCAGAGGTCTCTCCGGAGGCTGCTTCTGCCGCAGAGGTCTCTCCGGAGGCTGCTTCTGCTACGGAGGTCTCTCCGGAGGCTGCTTCTGCTGCGGAGGTCTCTTCGGCGGCCGCTTCTGCCGCGGAGGTTGCTCCATCATTCCCGGAATTTGCTCCGGAGGATGCGCTTCCACAGCCGGCTGTCAGGCACATAAGGGCTGCCAGCCCCAGCGCAAGTATTCTTTTCTTCATATTTGATGTCCTTCCTGGCTTTCATTTCCTGCTTTTTCAGCGAGGCGCCTATCCTTCGGCATCATGGCCTGTGCTCACTTTTTGACGCTCAGAATGAAGGAGATGTTCTCCTCGATGCCGGTGCTGAAGTTCTGATCCACATAAATTCCGTTTCTTGACCCGGGCTCGACGGTCACCTGCTGGCGTACTTTACCGTCGGCTCCCATCTGGCGAAGTACCAGCGTCTCTTTCCCGGCCTCGTTGTTGACCATAGCGCCGACGATGGTTCCTTTTTCGACAGTATCGCCGGATGAGAGGACTACCTGTTTGGGCGTCCCACTGCTCTCGTCCACCCAGCCCACGACCAGCACAGCCTTGCTGTCTAAAGCCGTGTTGGTGATGGTCACGGTGTATTTCTCCGGTTCGGGAGCTTCCGTTGGCTCCGGTGTCTCGGTCGGTGCAGGTGTTGTGGTCGGCTCAGGGAACTCACTCGGCTCCGGTGCCGCAGTAGGTTCCGGCACGTCACTCGGTTCAGGCGCTGCGGTCGGCTCCGGAGATTCGCTCGGTTCCGGTGCCGCGGTCGGCTCAGGAGATCCGCTCGGTTCCGGTGCCGCGGTCGGTTCCGGAGATCCGCTCGGTTCCGGCGCCGCGGTCGGCTCCGGAGATTCGCTCGGTTCTGGTGCCACAGTCGGTTCCGGCGACTCTGTCGGAGTCGGTTTCTCCGTCGGGATTGGCGTCAGCTTTTTCGTCGGGGTCGGCGTCGGCTTTTTCGTCGGGGTCGGCGTCGGCTTTTTCGTCGGGGTTGGCGTCGGCTTTTTCGTCGGGGTCGGCGTCGGTTTTTTCGTCGGGGTCGGCGTTGGCTTTTTCGTCGGAGTCGGCGTCGGCTTTTTCGTCGGGGTTTTCCCATCGCAGAGAGTCGCCGTCACCTTCAGATCGCCTTGCAGGGTCACGTCAATGAATTCAATCTTATCGTCATCCACCCAGGCCTTCATCCGCTTGATATCCTTGTCAATAATCGTCTTTTTGTTGTGGATGATCTTCAAATGAATGTCGCTGGCGAGGGGGTAAGCGAAGATGCGAATCTTATCACCCGTCTTCTTCTCCGCAGTGCCGGTGATATCTTCCAGGTCCGGATCGTTCAGATCATATACATGCAGGCCGTTCACATACTCATCCGTGTTGGCGGATGCCGCCTTGTTCCTGACCTTGACCTGTACAGTCTCCGGGAGAGGTTTCTTCGTCGGCGCCGGTGTAACAGTCTTTCCCGGTTTTGGGGTCGGCGTCGCCTTCCTGCCCGGTTTCGGGGTTGGCGTTGTTTTCCTGCCAGGCTTAGCAGTCGGCGTTGCCTTGGCGGGCTTATTCGTCGGCTTCGGACTCGAGGTGACGGCCACCGCGTCGCCGTAGTCGAGAACATAGGTCACTGCGCTCTCCAGCGTCAGATAAAACCCGCTCGCGCCGGGATTCGTTCTACTGCCGGTCCCGGCTGTAACGCTCTGGATCACCCCGCCGCTGCCGTTGTAAGCAGTCAGCCTCAGCTTTCTGCTGCCGCTGTAATTGAGGACGCGGGCACCCACGTAGAGACCTTTTTTGTATTTATTTCCCGATACGATGTCGATGGCCTGCTCCGCCTCGTTGACATACCCGATGGTAAGGAGACCGTCCGCGCCGGATACATTGTTCCGGATCGTGACGGAGAAGCTCGTTTCCTCCGGGTCATTTTCCGACGGTTTCCCAGCCGGCTTTTCTGTCGGTTCGTCTGCAGCGCCCTGAGCAGCTTCACGGTCGCCGCCGGACGAGTGTGTTTCATCCTTTTTCCGGTTCTCTTCGGCATCGTCGGCTTCGGATGGCTCTTCGGCATCTCCGGGCAGCGCTTCGGTGGTGACCGTCAAATCTCCCTCCAGCGTGATTTCGAAGAACTCCACCTTGTCGTCGTCGACCCAGGCTTCCCTGACAGGATAGGTCCGCTCTGCCAGGACCTCCCCGTTGTGCTCGATCACCATGGAGACCGGGGAAGCCAGATTATAAGCATAGACGCAGACCTCCGTCCCGACGGGCACCTGGGCCCCGGAAATGAAATCATCCAGCTCCTCACTGCCGGGATCATAGACATGCAGACCGTTCACTGCCTCCTTTGTGTTGGCCGATGCTGCCCCGTTCAAGATGGTGATGAGGCACATGCCATTGGATGGGTCAGCTTCACCGGTCTCCTCTGCCGCTGCAGGAGCGGTGGAAGGGGCCTTCGTCGGGACAGGGTCTGTGTTATGATTTTCTTCGGAAATATCCTCCTGATCAGATACCGCCTCTCCGGGAGCCGTGATTTCGGCACCCGTCCGCCGGCTGTCCGAGCAGGACCTGAGGGAAAAAATGAGAAGTATGACGGCAATTAAGCAAACCGCGGAAGCAATAAGGACTTTCTGTCTTTTCGTCATCTGCCAGCCTTTCACGTCCATAAATAATGGATAGCTCTCCAGCACCCGTAAAAAATGTATAAAGCCCGGATGGCAAGCCCGCTTGACGCCAGGTCTTCTACATATCTTTCGCGCCATCCAGGCGCGCAGCGCCTCCGACCGGACGAATCGAAGGATGCTTCGCGTCCTGAGACCGCCATCATCCCAACAGGTGCAAAGATTTTAAGTATGTTAGTATTAACTAATTAGATTTAGCTAACTGGCATTATACGTGGGATTGGCAGTGTTTGTCAACATAAAAACCCACCTTACGCAAATCGTAAGGTGGGTTGATGGTAGGTGTGGAAAACCAAAACCATATTCTGTTATTTGTGTTGATCATCATGAACCGAGGAACCCGGTCACCCTTCGCGGGATGTGAAAGAATTTGGCATTCTTCTGCTGTGCTTTGGAGCGAAAGCGCGCGTGTCTGCATTTATCTTTGGAAGGCCTTCAAAAATGCCTGATAATTGGTATTCGCCGCATTGTTGGCCTTGATCGCGAACACGATCTTCCGGAAGAACCTGCCGTACCCCTTCTCCACCAGAAGCCTGCGGAAGATCTCCGCCACCAGCTCCGGCGGGTTATTGAAGGCCCCGCAGCCGAAGGCGCCGAGCACCAGCACGTCCGCGTCCTCCGCCGCAGCCACCTCCAGAATGTTCCGGATCCGGTCATAAAAGACCTGCTCCAGCCTCTCCGCGGTGACCGGCTTTTTCCTGTTCAGGTCATAATAAGGCGCCGCGCTTGTCAGCACATCCACCTGGAACCAGGTCTCCAGATCCGCCGGCACTGGGTCATCGGACTTGAAGACCGTGACCCCCGGCGAGTAAATGACCGCATCCGATCCCATGTCGCCGGTATTCGCTCCATTCCACTTATAATAATTCTTCAAAAGATAGGGCAGGGTCAGACCGGCATACAGGTTGCTGCTCCTGCACAGACACTCCTCCTGGGCCATGGCGCCGCTCATGACGCCTCCGCCGGGCGTGTAGGCGTTGGCAAAGTTCAGGACGGCGACCTTGTTTTCATTTCCTGCGAAGGCGGAGGCACAGCGGAAAGTGGTATCCTGCGTGACGGAAATATCCGGCACCTGGCTCTTGACAGAGGGGTTTACGGCTTCAAAGCCGCGCAGGTAGAGGCGGGTGCCTGCCTGCATTTTCAGCGTCAGGGCAGCCAGCTTCTCATTGTCCTTTATCTGCCTTTTCGTATCCTTGAAAGCTTCTATCAATGCTATCCTGCTGACCATAAATCCTCCTTTCGCGCCGGCCTTTCACTCCCTCTATTCGGGCGTATTCAGCCGACTTCTCTCTTATTCTCTATAATGATCTCCACTGTCTGCCGCTGCTGTTCCTCGGCGGAAATGAAGGCATCCCCGTCGCCCTTCTGCCGCCCATAATTTCCGAACTGCGCGTGATTGCCGCCGTCCAGCACGCAGGTGACGGCGGTCTCCGGCAGGTATTGCTCCCCTTCCGATACTTTTTCCATATTCAGCACGCCGTCCTGAGATCCATAGATCACAGACACCGCGAGACGGTCATCCAGCTCTTTCGTCGCATAAGCGGCGAGCAGGGCGACGCCGGCCAGTTGATCCCCGTGATCTGCGGCATAAGCGGCCGCCATCGCGCCGCCCAGGGAATGGCCGCCGATGTACCAGTTCTCATAATTATATTCGGACAAGAGCCGGTCTGCCTTGTCGATCCCGAAAAAAGCCAGGCGGAAGGGCATTTTCACCAGGCATACGTCCATCCCCTGCTCCGCAAGCAGATGCAGCAAGGGAGCATACGCCGTCTCCTCGACTTTCGCACCCGGATAGAATATGAGAGCATCGCTCTCAGACGGCCCGTCAAAGAACCATCCGTAATCTGTCCCGCTGACCACAACTCTCTCATCGGATTCCAGGGCTGCGAGGGCGGTCGCGTCTGCCCGGTAGTATTGCTGCGTATAGATCAGAAAGCTGCCCGCAAAGATCGCAATCATACAGATGAGAACAATCAAGCATACCTTCTTCTTATATCCTTTCATGCTGTCAGTCTCCGTTTCTGCAGGTATTATAGTGGCCGGAAAAGGCTCTTCTGAT
>CAMONF010000206.1 GCA_946620335.1 uncultured Clostridia bacterium | reverse complement strand
TGGATGGCCATCTTGATGTCAGCCTCCTTGCAGGCCGGCATGATGGCTTCCAGGAAGTAGCGAAGGTTCTCCCAGAGCATTTCCTTGGTGACAGGGGCATAGGCCTTGAAGAGCTCGTCGAGCTTGGCCATGCGCTCCGGCTCCCAGCCCGGGAAGGTCATGTTGTACTTCTCGGTGAAGCTCATGATGTACTCGGCCATGGCCTTGTAGTCGTCCTGGATCATATCCTTCTGGTAGAACAGGGCGGTGGAGCCGTCGCCGACCGGATGGAAGAGGTCGGTCCTGGTCCAGTCAAAAATGGGCATGAAGTTGTAGCAGATGACCTTGACGCCGAACTTGCCAAGGTTCTTGATGCACTGCTTGTAGTTCTCGATCAGGGCATCCCTGGTGGGCAGACCTATCTTGATGTCGTCGTGGACGTTGACGGACTCGACGCACTCGGCGTCAAAGCCGTAGGCGTGGATCTGATCCACGACTTCCTTGATCTCGTCCTCCTCCCAGATCTCGCCCGGCATCTTGTGGTGCAGGGCCCAGACGATGCTCGTCACGCCCGGGATTTGTTTAATGTCGCCCAGCGTAATGGGGTCATTTCCCTCGCCGTACCAGCGCCATCCCATCTTCATAGACATGTACCTCCTTGGGTAGTTATGGTTAGCTTGCTTGCCGCCGGGCCCGCAAGTCCGGCCATTGATTCGCTCAATTATATAAATAATACCATCCAAAGGGCGTCTGTTCCATAACAATATCACCCGTTTTAGTAAAAATTGTCTGCAAGTCTCAATACGTCGCCGGTTCCGGTGCTTTTGTCGCAATAAAGAGGGCTATGAAAAAAGTGGGAATCAGGGACGGTTCCTTTTCCCAGTTTTCAAAGAAAACTGGGAAAAGGAACCGTCCCTGATTCCCACTTTTTCAGTTCAGATCGACCTCAGCGCTGCCCCGCCTTATAAGGCGCACAGTGCCCGAAAGCCGCACCCTCCCGTCCGGATCAGCCTCCACCGTGAGGCTCCCGCCCGGCTGCCGCAGGGCGCGTGTGACCGGCCTTTCATCCCTGGCCGCCAGGTAAGCGCCGACGGCCGACGTGCCGCTGGCGCAGGAATTCTCCCAGAAAAGGGTTCCCGCCGCCGGGACATACACTAAGGGCGTGAGGGCCGTCTCCTCCCGGTCCAGGAACATAAGGCCGATGGCGTCGGCGCCGAGATGCCTGCACCACTCTTCTGCTCTCTCCTCAGCCAGGTCCCTGGGCATTTCCTCCTTCAAGATGACGTGGGAAATGCCGTCGAAAGCGACCACCGGCCGCTTCCCAGCCCCCGGCAGGTCCGTCTCCTCAATGGCTGCCGGCCTCGGCATATCCACCGTGCCGCGCCAGATGCCGCCGCTGCCCTCCGCGACTTCCGCCATGACAGGGCCCAGTGCACCGGATACGCGGAGCTTCATCCGCCCCTCTTTCCTGCCCTCCTCCATCGCCGCGACCGCCGCCGCGCTCATGGAAGCATTGCCGCAGAACTCGCCGCCGGCCATGCGGAGGGCCATATCATATCCTTCCTCCCGGGAAATGAACCCCACCTGCTCAGCCGCCGGCTCGAGGGCCATGAGGCGGGCGGCCGCTGCCGGCTGAAGGGCTGGCGGCACAAGGGTCGTCACGAGTATGGTCACATTTCCCGTCGGGTCGAGAAGGTAGTAGTCTGTCTTCATCGCATCTCCAAGAAGTTTTCTGCTGCAGTCTGTCGAACGCAGGAGACAGCAGTCTGTTTTCATCGCATCTCCCGAAAGTTCTCTCTGCCGTTAGTCGAACGCAGGAGACAGCAGCCTGTTTTCATCGCATCTCCCGAAAGTTCTCTCTGCCGTTAGCCGAAGGCAGGAGACAGCCGTCTTTCTTCATCACATCTCCAGGAAAGCCTGTCCGTAATCAGTCGGACACAGGAGACAACGGTTGGTCTTCAGCGCTGGTAGTTGCGGAGGAACTGGATGGTCCTCTCCTGCGTGGGGGCGCCGAGCACGATTTCAGGATGTCCCTGCTCGACGATGACGCCCTTGTCCATGAAAATAACGCGGTTGGAGACGGCCCTCGCGAAGGGCATCTCGTGGGTGACAACCACCATGGTCATCTTCTCGTCCGCCAGCTGGCGGATGACCTTGAGGACTTCTCCGGTCAGCTCGGGGTCCAGGGCGCTGGTGGGCTCGTCGAAGAAGAGGATGGCCGGATTGAGGGCCAGGGCCCGGGCGATGGCGACGCGCTGCTGCTGCCCGCCGGAGAGCTGGCAGGGGTAGGCGTCCGCACGGTTCTCCAGGTTCATCTTCCTGAGGAGCTCCATGGCCTCCTCGTAGACCTCCTCCTTGTCCCTTTTCTGGACCGCGATTGGGGCGTCCATGATGTTCTTAAGAACAGAATAGTGCGGGAAGAGGTTGAACTGCTGGAAGACCAGGCCGAAGTAGCTCTTGACCTTCCTGAGCTCCGCCTCAGAGACATAGAGGGCATATCCCTCCGGGCCTGTGGTGGCGGCCGGTACACCCATATAGCTGATCTCACCGGAGTCGATGGTCTCGAGGAAGGTGGCGCAGCGGAGCAGGGTGCTCTTGCCGGAGCCGCTGGGGCCGATGATGCTGACGACCTCGCCGGAGTCGACCTCCAGGCTGATGTCCTTTAAGACCTCCAGGCCGCCGAAGGATTTCTGTATGCCTTTCATTTCCAAAATCATGACGCTTCCCCCTTATCTGTAATAGTCGAGCGCTTTTTCGATCCGCTCCATGCCGAAGGCGACGGCGTAGTTGGCTATGAAATAAAACACGCCGGCGATGACGAAGGGCATGAAGGAGGTCTGGGAAGCGGCGATCTGCTTGGCGATGGAGAACATCTCGTTGTAGGCCAGCGTGAAGGCCAGGGAGGTGTCCTTGACCAGGGTGATGACTTCATTTGTCACGGAAGGAAGGATGGCCTTGATGACCTGGGGCAGGATGATCTTGAAGAAGGTCTGCGGGCCGCTGTAGCCCAGGACCTCAGCCGCCTCGTACTGGCCCTTCGGGATCGTCTCGAAGCCGCCGCGGTAGATCTCCGCGAAGTAGGCCGCGTAGTTCATGGAGAAGCCGATGATGATGGCCGGCAGACGGTAGCCGCGGATGTTCATGCCGAAAAGGTAGTAGGGGCCGAAATACCACATGAGGAGCTGCAGCATGAGCGGCGTGCCTCGCATGATGGCTATGTAGATCTTTGTGATGACCCTGACGATGCCGAACCGGGACTGGCGCAGGAACATGACGACCATGCCGAGCGGCAGCGAGAAAAGGATGGTCAGGAAAAAGATGGCACAGGTGCGGAGCATGCCGGCGCCCATGGTGGAAAGCATGGTGGATAAGGTCATAATTCTTCCTCCCGGAAAAGAAAAGATCGGGCCGTCATAAGGCGGCCCGATGTGTGTTACTGGTTGTCGCCTGCGATCAGGTAGGAACCTGCGGTGAGGTCGATGGCGATGGCATCGATGGCGCCGGCCTTCAGGTCATTGTAGGCGATGGTGTAGGTCTCATAGACCTTGAGCTCTCCGAAGGTATCGGCCAGATCCTTGCGATCGCCCTCCAGCATGTCGTAGGCGGAGGTAGCGGTCTGGACGCCTACCACCTTGCCGGCCAGGTCGGCCAGGGTCTTGATGTCGGAGTCGCCGGCGACCAGGATGCCCTGGGTGTTGTCGGAGTAGGTGATGCCCCAGGTGTAGAGGTCCTCACGGCCTTCCTTGGTGAAACCGGACCAGATGCAGTCGCAGCTGCCGGCATTCAGCTCCATGTCCTTGGCGTCCCAGTTGAAGGGAACGGCCTCATAGCCCCAGCCCATGTACTCGCAGACAGCCTGGGCGAGTTCAACGTCGAAACCGCCGACGGAGCCGTCGTCCTGGAGGTAGGAGTAGGGCGGATAGTCCAAATCAAAGCCGTGCTTGAAGACGTACTCGGGGTCTCCGGAGCCTTTCTCCGGAAGAGAAGCCTCGTCGATACCCTCGGCGGTCAGGCAAAGGAAATCCTTGATGTCCGGGTACTTCTCGCCGATGGATGCGTAAGTACCGTCGAGGACCAGGGCCTGAACGGCGCCGCTGACGGTCTCGGCCAGCTCTTCGTCGCCGAGCCTGAAGCCGATGGCGTAGGACTCGGTGCCGAGGTCTTCCTCGAGGAAGCGGTAGGCGGGCGCGTCGCTGCCGGAAGAGCCGCAGGCTGCCAGGGAAGCCGGAATCATGACCATGGCGAGCAGGATTGCAAGTTTCTTTTTCATAATAATCTCCTCCATATTTGGGTAATGCGTCAATCGAGTAACATATTATCACGTTAGCACGTTAAAGGGAAGCTTTTTTTACAGCCAACTCAAATAATTATCTCGCCACCTGCGCCTTTTCCTGGCTTTGGATTCCCAATAAGTCAATCAAGCCTCAAGCAGAGATGATGAACGGCACATGCATTTTCGCTACTGGAAAACTGAATAAACAATAGTTACAAAAGTTGTTTTATTTTCCAAACCTTTCGCAAAAATGCTTTAGGTCCTATAATTGAACTGTAGTTATCATCCGATGGTATCGGCCTCAGGATCTTTATAGCTGCACTTATCTGTTATTAGCAGGTCCGTTCAGACAGTATACATTTACAGTAAAGATGCCGCGCCGACCAAAGCGGGAACTGCTGTCAGAAAAAGCAGGCCCGCAACCACTTTATTGAGGAGGAGAGCAAGTATGGATTACGCAAAAGAGTCATTGAGACTGCACGAAGAGTGGGGCGGCAAGATCGAAGTCGTCGCCACTGTGCCCGTAGCTACCAAGGATGATCTGTCCCTTGCCTACACCCCGGGCGTTGCTGAGCCCTGCCTGGCCATCCAGAAGGATATCAACAAGTCCTACACCCTGACAAGACGCCACAATCTCTGCGCTGTCATCACCGACGGCACTGCTGTTCTCGGCCTCGGCGACATCGGACCGGAAGCCGGCATGCCCGTCATGGAAGGCAAGTGCGTTCTGTTCAAGTCCTTCGGCGATGTGGACGCCTTCCCGCTCTGCGTAAAGAGCAAGGACGTCGATGAGATCGTCAACACCGTCGCCCTCATCTCCGGCTCCTTCGGCGGGATCAACCTGGAGGACATTTCCGCTCCCAGGTGCTTCGAGATCGAGCGCAAGCTGAAGGAAAGATGCGACATCCCGATTTTCCACGATGACCAGCACGGCACCGCCGTCATCACTCTGGCCGGCATGCTGAACGCCCTCAAGGTCGTCGGCAAGAAGAAGGAAGACGTCAAGATCGTCACCAGCGGCGCCGGTGCGGCCGCCATCTCCATCGTCAAGCTCCTGCTCTCGGCGGGCTTCAGGAACGTCATCATGACAGACCGCAAGGGCGCCATCTATGAGGGCAGAGACGGCCTCAACTGGATCAAGGAGGAAATGGCCCAGATCACCAACCGTGAGAAGAAGGCCGGCCCGCTCTCCGAGGTCATCAAAGGCGCCGACATCTTCATCGGCGTTTCCGGCCCCGGCACCATGACCACCGAGATGGTGAAGACCATGAACAAGGACGCCATCATCTTCGCCTGCGCCAACCCGACGCCGGAGATCTTCCCGGATGAAGCCAAGGCGGGCGGCGCCAGGGTCATCGCCACCGGCCGCAGCGACTTCCCGAACCAGATCAACAACGTTCTGGCCTTCCCGGGCATCTTCAGAGGTACCTTCGACGTGAGAGCCAGCGACATCAACGAGGAGATGAAGATGGCCGCCGCCAAGGCCCTGGCCGACCTCATCTCCGACGAGGAGCTGAGTGAGGACTACATCATCCCCAAGGCCTTCGACAAGAGAGTCGGCCCGGCCGTCGCCGCCGCCGTTGCTCAGGCCGCCAGGGACAGCGGAGTCGCCCGCATCTGAGCGGCATCCCCTCTCCCGGCCCGCATTTTTGTGAAGAACAAAGGGATCCGGGGCTTACAGTCAGCCTGTCCGCCCCGGATCCCCTCATTACCTTGCTTTTTGGTTTTTTATAAGGAAAGAGAGGCTAATTATGGCAGATAACAAAGAGGGTTTCACCTTATTTAACCTTCCTCTTAAGTGGTTCATCATCTGCGCTGTGGTCGTCCTGGCCGCAACCTACCTGGGAACTCTGCCCGCAGGCATGGCCGGCTGCTTCGTATTCATGATCATCATCGGCGAAGTCTTCAACCTGATCGGCAACAAGACGCCCATCATCAAGGATTACCTGGGCGGCGGCGCCATCGTCGTCATCTTCGGCTCCGCCCTGCTCGTCTACTTCAAGCTCATCCCCATGGCCATCGAGACCCTGGAGGACGGGACCATCGTCTACAACATCAATCTCCTGAAGGGCTTCGACCTGCTCGGCAGCATGAACACCTTCTTCAAGCCGACCGGCGCCTTCCTTGACTGGTACATCGCAGCCCTGATCACCGGCTCCATCCTCGGCATGAACCGCACCCTTCTCATGAAGGCGGCGGCCAGATACTTCCCGGCCATCTTCGGCGGTCTGATCCTGGCCTTCATCCTCTGCTCCGGCCTCGGCGCGATCACCGGCTTCGGCGCCGTCAAGTCCCTCCTCCTCATCGCCCTTCCCATCATGGGCGGCGGCATGGGCGCAGGCGCAACTCCCCTCTCCAAGATATTCGAGGCATCCGGCACCATGACGGCCAACGAGGCCATCTCCATCATGACCCCGGCTGTTGCCATCGGCAACGCTATCTCCATCGTCCTCGCCGGCGTTCTCGCCAAGGTCTTAAAGGGCAGCTGGAACGGCAACGGCCAGCTCATGCAGGCCGGCACCGTGGATCCCAAGGAGCTCGAGATCAGCCCTGAGATGCAGAAGAAGCGCGATGACATCAAGATCACCAATCTGGGCGTCGGCCTCCTGGTTTCCGGTTCCTTCTTCGCCTGGGGCTTTATCTGCAGCAACATCTGGACCAAGCTGGTCCCCAGCGTCACCATCCACGGCTACGCCTTCATGATCATCACGGTCGCCATCTTCAAGATCGGCGGATTCCTGCCTGAGAAGATCGAGGTCGCCTGCTACCAATGGTTCCAGTTCATCATGAAGAACCTCACCAACGTCCTCCTCGTCGGTATCGGTATGTGCTACCTTGACATCGGCCAGGTCATCGAGAGCTTCTCCCTGACCTACCTCCTGCTCTGCGGCATCACCTGCGTCTCCGCCTTCTTAGGCGCTGCCTTCATCGGCAAGCTCGTCGGCTTCTATCCGCTTGAGGCCGGTATCACCGCAGGTCTCTGCATGTCCAACATGGGCGGCACCGGCGACGTCGCAGTTCTCTCTGCTGCTGACCGCATGGAGCTCATGCCCTTCGCGCAGATTTCTTCCCGTCTCGGCGGCGCTATCATCCTTCTGCTCGGATCGTTGATGCTCTCCCTCTTGGGCGGCATGCTCTGATCCCGCCCCGGCGCCCCTCACCACAGCTTTAAGGAAATGAAAACATGGCTGCAAAGAACCAATGCATCGCATGCGGCGCAGACGCCGAATACAGTTTCCGGGCCCTGGAGGTCCAGACTCTCCCCCTCAGGGAGGTGACCGGCGAGCGCAAGGTCCAGGCCCTGGGCCGCTTCACGGAAGGAGCCGTCTGCAGGGACTGCGCCATGAGAGGGCTGAGCGACAAGCTGAGCATCGCCCGCACGGTCAGACGCGACGTGCTTGTCTACGGCGGTATTCTGCTGGCGGGCATCCTGGTGGTCCTCATTTTCCTGTCAAGGGTCCGCGTGATCGGCCTCGTCGGCTTTGCAGCCATCGTCTGCGGATGCCTGGGTATCTACCAGGCCTTCGGGAATGCCATCCGCCACAGGAGGGAGGCTGAGGCCCTCCCCGAGGAGGAAGCCCTGGCCGAAGCGGCCTGGGAGGTCTTCCTCAGGAAAGCCCCGGCCAAGACCGGGGACTCGGACCTCACCTACATCCCCCTCACCCCGAAGACCCTGGCCATGAAGAACGGCGATCTCATGATCGCCTACGACCTGCTCCCGGAGCTGGCCGTCAAGGCCTGGGACCTCATTCACGGGAAGGGCGATGGCCCCGGTGTCCTGCCGGAAAAGAAAATCTGAACATATCCGCTGCGAACGGAGCTTACGAACAAAGAAAGAGCTTTCTGATTCCTCAAAGGGGATCAGGAAGCTCCTTTTTTGTTGCGAAGGACTTCTTTTATGATTTACGAGGACAGGGCTTTTTTACGCAGACATGTCCTGATGTCGGGGCCGGACAGAGTGCAGGCTGCGCCCGGAAAAGGCGGGCATATCACTCGGCATGGCCGGGCAGGATGCCTGTCTTCATTTTCCTTCTGTCAGTGCAGGATCCGGTAGAGGATGGAGGGCCGGCCGCCGGTGGTGTAGTCGATCCTGCTCGTGACCTCCTTGTTCTCAAGCAGGTAATTCATGTAGCGCCGGACTGTGATCCGCGACAGGTCCAGGGCACTGGCAGCTTCATTGCAGGAGAGATAGGTTTGGCTGTGGGCCTTCAGGTAGTCTCTCAGGAGGTTCAGCGTACCCTCCTGGATTCCCTTGGGGATTTCCGGCACGGTCCGTCCTGCGGCGGATTTTCCCATGTGCATGATCTCGTCGATCTCCGCCTGGGAGAGCATGCCGGAGGACCTGAGCTTTTCCCTGGTGTTCCGGAACTTTTCCATGGCCTCGGAAAAGCGTTCCCGGGTAAATGGCTTTACAATATAATCCAGTACGCCGTACTGCATGGTCTCATAGAGGGTATCCGCCCCGGCCGCGGCGGTGACCATGATGACCTGGGTGCTCATCTGACGCTCGCGCAGGGCCTTGAGGAACATTAGCCCGTTCATTTCAGGCATGTAGTAGTCCACGATGGCAAGGTCTACCGGATGCTCCTCAAGAAAGCTCATGGCTTCCTTGCCGCCGGAAAAACAGCTGTCTACCGTGAAATCCGGAAAGCTCTGCAGGTAAGACTGGTGGATGGAGGCGACCATAGGATCATCCTCCACAATGATAAGATGGTACATCGCTGCTCCTTTGCTCACACCGGTAAAATAATCTCCACGGAAGTTCCCTCTCCCGGCTCTGTATCTATATGGATCGTGCCTTCATACAGGTCCACGATTTCCCGAATCAGGTGATAGCCGCTCCCGTGGCCTTCACCCTTGGTCGTCGTGTGGGAATCGTAGAGGCGTATGAGGATCTCCTCGGGAATCCCGCCGCCTGTATCGTCACAGACGATAGTGGTGTGCTCTTCCTCGGAGTAGATGCCGACCTCGACTGTCTTGACCGGGTAGTCATGGCTGTTTAGCTCATCAAAGGCATTTTCCACCAGGTTGCCCACGAGGGTGATCCAGCAGTCCGAGGGCAGCTCCCTGGACTTTGGGTAAAAATAGCTGTCGCTCTTGAGCGTCAGCGTTATGCCCAGCTCATTGGCCTTGACAAGCTTGCCTATGAAGAGGGCTGCCAGGCTCTCCACGGGAATCCGGTGCTGGATATCGCTGATGGCCTGGGAGGACACCAGGGTGGTGTTCAGAATATAGTCCCTGGCCTTGTCCCACTCCCTGAGCTCCATAAGTCCCAGAATGACATGGAGGCGGTTCACGAACTCGTGGTTGAAGGCCCTGAGGGTCTCCACCATATGGTTGGCGCCGGTCAGCTGGTCGGCCAGCCGGGTCACATTGGTCTTGTCACGGAAGATGGAGACCGCGCCAACGATCTTATCCCCCTCCCGGATCGGGATTCGGGAAGAGATGATGTTTCGGTCTCTGATGACAAAGCTGATGTCGTACTCGGCCTTACCGGTCTTCACCGTGTTCGGAAGCCTGGTCTGGGCATAATACTCGGTCAGCTGATGGCCCTCGGTCCTGGTGGCCGCCGGCAGGTCCAGCATCCGCCTGGCGGACTGGTTCATGAGGATGACCTCCCCATCGGCATTGATGGCGAAAATGCCCTCCTCCAGGGCGTCCAGGACCTCCGCGCGCTCAATATACATGGTCGCGATTTCCTCCGGCTGATATCCCAGCAGCGTTTTCTTCAGCCTGCTGTGAAAGGCCTGGGCCGTGAGGAAGCAGATACACAGGATGACAGCCAGGATCAGCAGGTAAGCCGTGAAAATCCTTGTCCGCAGGGAATCGATGGTCTCATCCAGGACCGAAGCCATGACGAAGCCGATAATGGTCCCTTCTTCGCTGCGGATGGGAAAGAAGGCCCGCCGCTGGGGTCCCAGGGTGCCGACTGCGCTGGAAATGTAGGGATCCTGCCCCTGCAGGATTTCCTCCTGGTCCCCGCCGACGAAGGTCTTGCCCACCTTGGACTCATCCGTATGATAGTACCGCCTGCTGGCGCTGTCACAGATGACCAGGACATCGATCTGGCGCGTGGTCTCCTCCATATGCCTGAGGAAGGCCGTCACCTCCGGATCTGTGACCCCCGTCCCTACCATCCGCACGACAGGCGGCATGGTGGCCACCATCTCCGCGTAGTCCATGATGGTCTCGTCCATGATCCGCTGCCGCTCCGTGATGGAATAATAATAGGTCAGCCCGCACATGAAAATACTGGCAATCATAGCCGGGATCAGGATACTGGCGTAAACGCGCCTGGAGCTTGCCATGGAAGGCTTTTCGGCCATAGGTCCTCCTCTCTGTTGGGAAATAAGAACACTCAAAAGTCCTCTGCATCGACTGGCCCGGCTGCCGTCCTCTGCGCTCCGGGCCTGGTCCTCACTTTGCGGAATAACGATACCATGGGTGCCGCCGCAGCGTCCTGGCTGCATGTCAAATAAGTTGCTGCTGGCCCGGTCTTCCATTTACAGATCAAAATGGCCCCTCCCGGAGCTGTCCGGAAGAGGCCAGATACGCATTCATTGAGGTGTCTCGGCACTGATGTGATGGGAGAGCATGGCCAGCGAGGAGGCCAGGATCTCATCCCGGACCAGGACGCCTTCCGGAACATCCAGCTTTACGATAGCAAAATTCCAGATGGCACGGATCCCGCCGGCGATCAGCTTGTCAGCAACCCCCTGGGCCGCCTCCACGTCCGTGGTGATGATGCCGATCTTGACGCCGCGGCTCAGGCAGAACTGCTCTATGTCATCGGCCGAGTAGACGGGAATGCCCGCGATGGTCTTTCCGATGATCTCCGGACGGATATCAAAGCCGGCCACAATGCTGAGTCCGTACTGCTCACACTCCCGGTTGCCCATGAGGGCCGAGCCCAGGGAGCCGGTGCCGACGATGACGGCCTCCTTCCGGTCATTGCAGCCCATATAATCCTTTATGTCCAGAATCAGGCTGTCCACGGGGAACCCGGCCTTCGGTTTGCCCTTGGTGGAGCAGACCGCCGCGATATCCTTCCGCACCAGCACGTCGTTGAGCTTGAGCTCAGCCGCTATGGATGTAGCGGAAATGGTCCGGATCCCCTTCTCCCTGGCCTTCTCGAGACACTGGAGATAATAGGGCATCCGCTGGAGCGCCTGAATGGTCAGGAGCACCTCCTTTGATCCTTTTCTTCCGTTCGTATTCATCTCGTCCTCAAATTCTGTTATTATATGTAGACATATATAAATAATATAACATACTGACAAGGACTTTGGCATCGATTTTTTCCCCTTTTGAAAAGTTTTATCAGCCCGGCCTTTGACTGTTTGCCAATCCGCTGTCAATCGGTTATACTTGTCTCATGTATGGCCTGCACCGAATGGGAGCCGGCCGCCGACAGAACCGGGAGGTAAATACCATGCCGCAGGATAAGGGCAGAAAAAGAAAGAAGACCGGCGCAAGGAGACTCTCCCGCGCCGAGCGCAGAAGGCTGCGAAAACGGCAGATCATCTTAAGAACGACCGCTCTCGTAGGGCTCATGCTCGTCCTCATCGGGGGCATATTCATCGTGGCCAACAAGCTCCTGCTGGAGAGCAACGCCCGCAAGGAGGCCCGCCGGATCAAGGAGGCCGAGATTGAAGCCGAGGAGCAGACCCTGACAGACCGCCAGGCCATCATCGCGGAGGCCGCCAAGATTGCGGAAGGCTACGACTATGACGGTGCCATCGCCCTGCTGGAGGCCCAGGAAGGCTACGACACCAGCAGCGAGATCATCAGTGCCATCGCCGGCTACACCGCGGCCAAGTCCCAGCTGGAGGCCAAGGACCCCCTGACGGTTCCCCATATTTTCTACCACTCCCTCATCGTGGACACGGACCGGGCCTTCGATACCTCCAAATGGTCGGAGGATGAGATCGCCGGTATCAATGCCTGGATGACCACAGTGGATGAATTTGACAAAATCACCCAGCAGATGTACGACAACGGCTGGGTCCTGGTCAAGCTCCGGGACCTGGTGGTGGAGTCCACCGACGCGGAGGGCAAGGTCACCTTCAGCAAGAACAACCAGCTCCTCCTGCCCGCCGATAAGAAGCCCTTCGTCCTCTCCATCGATGACTGGAGTTATTACCACTCCTACGACGGCAAGGGGTACGGCGACAAGGCCGTCGTCGACGCGAATGGGGACGTGAAGGTCCAGTACACCGACGCCTCCGGGAATGTTTCCGTCGGCGACTATGACGTTGTCCCCAGACTCAACACCTTCATGAAGGCCCATCCGGACGGCGCCTACAAGGGCGCCCGCGGCCTCATCGCCATGACCGGCTACAACGGCGTCTTCGGCTATCGCACCGACGTGGCCTACAAGACCCACGAGCGGCTGGGCGCCGACCAGTCCGCCTGGCTGAACGCCCATCCGGACTTTGACTGGGACCGGGAGGTGGAGGACGCCAAGGTGGTGGCGGAGGCTGTCAAGAAGAGCGGCTGGGAATTCGCCTGCCACACCTGGGGTCACCTGAGCGTTACCGGCAAGAGCGTGGACACCCTCTCCACAGACCAGGACAAGTGGCAGAATACCGTCGCCAACATCACCGGCAAGACCGACACCATCATCTTCGCCCACGGAAACGATATCGGCAACTGGAAGAACTACGACGCGTCCACCAACGACGTCTACGCCTACTATAAGGGCATGGGCTATAACTTCTACTGCAATGTAGACGCCTCCACCCAGTACTGGGTCCAGATGACCAAGGACTACGTCCGCCAGGGCCGCATCGACTGCGACGGCCTGCAGATGTGGCGGGCCCTGTCCGGGGCGGCCAAAAAGAACGTCTTCGAAGACCTCTTCGACGTCGCCTCCGTCTTCGACCCCGCCCGGCCGACGCCGGTCAGCGCCACAGGTAAGTCCTGAGGGAAATGAAAAC
The DNA here is from genome assembly GCA_946620335.1 of uncultured Clostridia bacterium. Taxonomy (GTDB): domain Bacteria; phylum Bacillota; class Clostridia; order Lachnospirales; family Lachnospiraceae; genus Chordicoccus. Next base: position 857 of record CAMONF010000206.1, on the reverse strand, counting down.
CGCCTCCGGGCACACCTCAAAGGAACGTGAAAACCGCCTGAAACCGGACGCCGTCGTCCGTCCTGGACAGGCCAAACCGGACGCGGATGCCGCCTGAAACCGGACGCCGTCGTCAGCCCAGGGCAGGCCAAAACGGCCCGCTGCGGCAGGCGGAAAATCCTGACTGCCGCTCCTCCGTTTTCCTTGCGAAGGCGGATAAACCATGTTATTATGATGAAAGGCTAATACTGAAGGGGGTTCCTTATTATGCAATTATGGCAAATCTTACTGATCATACTGATCATCCTTGTGATCATCCTCGTCGTGCTCTACTTCCTGGGCAAAAGGCTTGAGAAGAAGCAGGTCGAGCAGCAGGAGCAGATCGAGGCGGCCAAGCAGAACGTCACCATGCTAGTCATCGACAAGAAGCGCCTCAAGATCACAGAATCCGGTCTTCCCCAGATGGTCATCGATCAGACGCCCTGGTACGCCAGGCGCAGCAAGCTGCCCATCGTCAAGGCCAAGATCGGCCCCAGGGTCATGACCATGGTCGCCGATGAAGCCATCTTCGACATCATCCCGGTCAAGAAGGAAGTCAAGGCCACGATCTCCGGCATCTACATCACGGATGTGAGAGCCCTGCGCGGCTCACTTCCGCCCCGCCCCACCAAGCAGACCTGGCGGCAGAAGCTCTCTGCCCGGCTCCTCAAGACCCGGAACGAGGCAATCTCCCAGGCGCAGGCGGCTGAAGGGAAAAAGAAGAAAAAGTGAAGATGGTGTAAAATGGGAATCAGGGACGGTTCCTTTTCCCACTTTTCGTTTTACGAAAAGTGGGAAAAGGAACCGTCCCTGATTCCCATTTTCCCTACTTAACGTTC
>CAMONF010000205.1 GCA_946620335.1 uncultured Clostridia bacterium | reverse complement strand
GTTTCGACATTCCCTCGGCTCTTTCCGGTGGGATCCTTCTTTGAGACAGAGGGACGGTCCTTTTTACGCAAAATCAAAGATTTTGCGTAAAAAGGACCGTCCCTCTGTCTCAAAGAAGGATCCCACCGGAAAGATCCGAGGGAATGTCGAAGCAGCGGTAGCCTTCGCGGAGGCCTTCGATGGTGTTCATTTCCTCCTCTGTGAGCTCGAAATCGAAGAGGTCCAGGTTCTCCCGCAGGTGGTTCATATGGACCGACCTGGGGACGACGCTGATGCCGAGCTGGAGCAGGTAGCGGAGGCCCACCTGGGCGACGGATTTTTCGTGGCGGTCGGCGATGGCTTTCAGAATCTCACGGTCAAGGAAGGCTCCCTGGGCCAGCGGTGCGCCGGCCTGGACGGCGATGCCCTTGCTCTGGCAGAAGACTCTGAGGTCGCTCCTGCCGCCCAGCACGTGGTATTCGATCTGGTTGACGGCGGGGAGGATCTCCGCTTCGCTTATGAGGTAGGTCAGGTCTTCGACGGTGAAGTTGGCTACGCCGATGGCGCGGGCGCGGCCGGAGAGATAGAACTGCTCCAGCGCGTGCCAGGTCTCCATATAGCAGCCTGGAACGGGCCATTGAATGAGGTAGAGGTCGATATAGTCGAGGCCAAGCCGCTCAAGGGAGCGGTTGAAGGCGCCCTCGGCGTTGCCGAGGCGCTGGGCCGTGTTCCAGATCTTGCTGGTGATGAAGAATTCTTCTCTGGGTATACCCGAGGACCGGATGGCACGTCCGAGCTCCGCCTCGTTCTTGTAGGAGGAGGCCGTGTCGAAGAGACGGTAGCCGAGGGCGATGGCATCGCGGATCAGCGACTCCGTCTCCGGAGCATCCGGCAGTTTCATAAGGCCCATACCTACAGAGGGCATAGCTGTGCCGGAATTTAGAGTCAGATAGTTCATAGAGGGGATTCTCCAATCGTATTCCCGGGCGGGGACCGGGAAATATTGATAGACAGTCAGTATACTACGGATATGTGAATATAAGGATAAAGATATATTACATTAATTTTAAATAACCACCCTGCCCGCTGCCAGGGCTGTCTGCCGTCTATTTTGCAGTTGCGCAGGGAGGGGCGGTGATATATAATTGTCCAAATGAATTCGGGAGCCCTCAGAGCGCGCCTGTTTTCATTTCATGTATCTTTATATCGGATAGTAGAGTAGGCTCTGCGCGTTAAGTGCCATGTGTATGGGATGTCGACCATGGACGAAGCTTCCTGGGTGAGCGCGGTGCAGGGCCGCGTCCGCTGCTGTTTCCGGAGAAGTGGCTTCTTCGGGGTGGATGGGCGCGCAGGGGATGCGTGCCTTTTCTGTGCAGTTGTATTATCCACACCGCCGAAAGGCAGAAAGGAGCCGGGCTGTGAAAGAAATGCCAAAGCCCCTGGATGGGAGGTTCACCCCTGCCGTCCTGACCTACGCGGGCGTGCTCATCGCCCTCAATATCGTCCTGTCAAAGTTTGTCTCTATTCCCATCGGGCCGACCCTTCGGCTCTCCGTCAGTCAGGTGCCTCTGATCCTGGCGGGTATCTGGCTGGGCCCTGTCGTCGGCGGTCTTTGCGGGCTGGCGGGGGACCTGATCGGGTGCCTGCTTTCGGGCTATGCGCCCAATCCGTTCATCACGGCGACAGCCGTTATCATGGGGGTGGTGCCCGCCCTCTTTACCCCTTTCATCCGGGGAAGCGCGGCGGGGAACGGCGCCAGGGAGCGACTCCTGCGCATTGGCAGGATCATGCTTGTCCTGGCCCTCTGCATGCTGATTGGCTCCCAGGGCTCCACGACCCTTGGGCTCTCCCTCCTCTACGGTTCGCCCTTTAAGGCCCTCTGGCTTTCAAGGCTGCCCCAGTCGGTCCTGCTTCTTGTCGTGAATTCCATTCTCGTTGAGCTTCTGCTCAGCCGCATCAGGCTGCCCGGGAGGCGATGAATGCCTTGAGCTCGGATCCCTTTACATTGTCCTCCGGTCGAACCAGGTTCCCCAAGCAGGCGATGAATGCCCGCAACCGGCAAAAGTGTTTCTTTTTGTTATACATAGTTTACAATTCTTTTACGAAATGCTAAAATCTACCTAACTATAACGCTTTTCAGCTTCCTCCTCTTCCTGTAAAGGGAGAGAGTGGGCTGGACTAAGAAGCCGGCCGCGGCGAATGAGGGGCGTCGGCGGCTGTTTGGTGTATCCGGATGGCATGTGCATTTACGAAAGGAATCGGTCATGGGTAAGAAATTCCTCCTATCTCTCCTTGTTCTTCTTCTGGCTCTGCTCACTCCCGCCGGTGTTCTGGCTGCAACAACTTCCTCCGCTGTCCCTGCCACGGCGACGCAGGACCTGGCGACAGGTTATTATTTCATCTACTCCCAGGTCGGGACCAACAAGGTCATCAGCACCATGGAGTCCAGGATCGAGGGAAGCCCCGCCAAAATCCAGATCATGAACAAGAGCGACTGGCAGCTCTTCTATGTCAGGCGCTGCAATAACGGGTCCTATGTCTTTAAGTCCGTCTATGCCAGCCGCTATCTGGCCCTTGCCGGGAACAGGAGGACCAACGGGACCCAGGTCACCATCCAGCAGTCCAAAAACACCAGTACGGCCTACTGGTACCTGATGAAGAGCAGCAAGTCCGGCTACTACAACATCATGTCCGTGAAAGCCAAAAAGGCGCTTACGGTGCAGGGCGGCGCCAACAAGAACGGAACGCCCCTCATCATCAACACGGCGAACGGGACTGCTTCCCAGAATTTCCGCTTCGTCAAGCTCTCCACGACGCAGACGGCTGAGAAGGCCATCGTGACCGATCTGGCCACCGGCTACTACAGGCTCCAGAGCCAGGCCAACAAGAACAAGTACCTGGAGGTGGCAGGCAACTCCTTTAAGCCCAAGGGGAACGTGCAGCTGGGCGTCACCAGCGGCCAGCAGGAGGCTGCCAGCATTTTCTATGTGGAAAATCTGGGGAACGGCTATTATTTCATCACCAGCGCCCTCAGCGGCTATGCCCTGGACGTGCCCAACGGCACCGTCAAGAACGGGACCAACGTGCGCCAGCACTGGCCCCATAAGGACAAATCCCAGCGGTGGCTGGTCAGAAAGACCGATTATGCGGGGTACTACACGCTGGCTCCCGCGACGGGCACTACCAAGATGCTGGACCTCAAGAACAACCGGACCTCACTGGGCACCAACGTCATCGTGAGTGAAGCCATGGGCTCCTACAGCCAGGGCTGGAAGTTCGTCAAGGCCTCCGAACCCACCGTCATCATTCCCAACGGTGTCTACACCATCGGGACCCAGCAGTCCGAGACGTCTCTTCTGACCGTCAAGGGCGGTTCTGCAAATGAGAACACCAGCATTGTCCTGGGCACGAGCAATGATTCCAACTCTCAGAAGTTCAACATCCTGCGCACCAGCGGCGGTTATTACAAGATCGTCAACGCCGGCAGCGGCCGTGTCCTGAGCCCTCTGAACGGAGGCACCGCCAGCGGTACGGACCTGGTCCAGGCGACCTATTCCTCCTCGGGCGGCCAGCTCTTTAAGATCACCGGTTGCCGGGGGCGCTTCCACATCGTCTCGGCCACCAGCGGTCTGGCCATCGAACACTACGGCGGCAAGACGACTGCCGGCACCAACGTGCGCCTGGCCAAGAACCATCCGACCTATGTGCGCCAGAACTTCCGACTGATGGAGACGACTGTGACACTGGATTCCACAAGAGGTTACACCTATGTGACCGACAAGGCCACCAGTACCCGCTTCAAGGTGGAGAAGCAGTATCTGACCGATCCCCAGGTGGGGAAGGACGTGACGGAGGCTGATTTCCTCGCGGCTGTCCTGTACACGGAGGCCGGCGATCAGGGCATTCCGGGCATGATGATGGTGGCTTACGTCATCCTGAACCGGATGGACGAAGGCAAAGCGGCTGCTTCCCAGGGGGCAGCATATGTTCCCTACCCGGGCACGCTCAACACCATGATTTATCAATATGAGCAGTGGCAGGTGGCAAGGGACGGCGCCTTGACCCGGGTCCTCAAGGACATTCTGGCCGGGGAGGCGGATTATCTGTCCAACGCCAGAAAGGCGGCCAGCCAGGCCCTGGCCGGCAAGACCATTGTGCTCACCGAGAGCGCTACCCGTTACAAGCGTGCTACG
>CAMONF010000204.1 GCA_946620335.1 uncultured Clostridia bacterium | reverse complement strand
TGATAGACCTCCTTCTCAAATATATTGCCGCAATGGTTGCTTTCATCGTACAGTAGACAGAATATTTTGTCAATACTAGAAAGGGGACGCCTTCTGGAATCAGGGACGGTTCCTTTTCCAGTTTACTGGAAAAGGAACCGTCCCTGATTCCAGAAGCCGTCCCTGATTCCTGTTTTTCCCCGCTCACTGCAGGACCATAAACGCAATCATGGAAGCCACCGATCCGAATATCAGCCCCTTCAAACGCCTTTTCTTCTTCTTCCGCTGGCTCTCCGCCATCTGTTTGACTGTGATAATCAGGTCTTCCTCGGACGCAGCCCGCCGGCTGGCGATCTCGCGTCGGTATTCATTTAAAAATTCGCCTTCAACCTTCATGATTCACCTCGAGCTGCTTTCTCAACGCTTTTCTGGCCCTGGAAATCAGGGCAGCCGCTGACGACGGCTGGATCTGCAACACTTCCGAGAGCATGTTCAGGGAGTAGTTCTCCCCATAAACCAGATGAATGGCGGCCCTGTAGCGGGCCGGTATGTGCTGCAGGGCCTCCAGGATCTCATCCCTGAGAACGATGGCCCCGGCAGGGTCGGGCATGGTCTCCACCTCCTGCACCTGGTCGGACAGCACATGTTTCTTATGCCAGGACGACCGCAACAGGCTCCTTCCCTCATTGACCGTCACTCTGGCTAGCCACGCCTCCAGGGCCTTGTCGGACTGGAAGCTGTTGTTGGACAGGTAATACTTCAGGAAGACGTTCTGCCGGATATCCTCCGCCAGCATGCCGTCGCTCACCATGGCTACCGCCAGGCGGAAGACCAGCATGCCATACTTCCGAACTGCGTCTTCTAATTCTTGTTCTGTTCGCATTTTCCCCCCTCCCGGCTGAGAACAGATTAAAAAATCAGTCTATGATTGCCGGCTGTCCAAACAGCCAGGCGCTTGTCAGTTTCGTAACCGAACAGCTGCCGGATACCCCTGTACCGTCAGATCCCTGAGGATCTTTGCGAAGACGGTCACGGTTCATCTCATCCGGCGCTGGCCAGAAAAACCCGCCGGGCTTCCTTGAAGACCGGCAGCTGTCGGCCGGATTGCAAAAATCTTTTGACGCGGCAAGACCTGTATTAATCGACATCCCCGTTGTTGACCGCTCGCAGTGAGCCGCTAGCCGGACTCATCCCCTCATTGAGCCGCGGCCGACAGCCGCCTCTCCTCAAGGGGCGTGCGGTAAAAATGAGATCTCCACGCCAAATGATCTTTTGCAATCATAATATAAACGCCCGAGAGATCATAAACCTTGCACTTTACTTTCATTTTTTTCATTTTCTGCTCTTTTCACAAAAAAAAGACCTTTTGGACCGGAAAATCACCAATCCAAAAGGTCATTTCTCACATCTGATTCCTTACAACGGCATACTCGTCGTCCAGGCGGTAAAACGGACACATCCGCCGGGGGCTGGTCAGAAAACGCACATAATCGTCCTCATCCATATCCACAGCACAATAGCTCATGCCGTCCTCCTCGTCGATCTCGTTATAGACGCAGGAGTCGCACATATCTCCATCCATGGCGCACCTCCTCTTATACCATGCCGCCCCGGTTCTTCCGTCGGGCCTTGTTATAGGTCTTGTAGGTCCTCTTCGGCTGCTCCTTGCCTGCCTTGTCCCGGTTGGCCTTCCGCACCCGGTGCTCCGTATCCAGGGCGTCATCCAGGTTCTGCTTGAGCTCCACCATCTTGTCCCTCAGCTCCGCGGCCATCTCGAAGTTGAGCTCCGCCGCGGCCGCCCTCATCTGCTTCTCGACCTTCTCGATCAGGTCCATAAGCTCCTGCCGGTCCATATCCTCCGGGGCCTTGTCCAGGGTCTTCTCCGTCCTCGCCACCTCTCTGGAGATGGAAATGAGATCACGCACCGCTTTCTGAATGGTGGTGGGCGTGATGCCGTTGGCCTCGTTGTACGCCTGCTGGATGGCCCGGCGCCGCTCCGTCTCCCCGATGGCCCGCTTCATGGAATCGGTCATAACGTCCGCATACATGATGACGCGGCCTTCGCTGTTCCGGGAAGCACGGCCGATGGTCTGGATCAGGGAGGTCTCAGACCTGAGGAAGCCTTCCTTGTCGGCGTCCAGGATAGCCACCAGCGTGATCTCCGGTATATCGAGACCCTCCCTGAGGAGGTTGATGCCGACCAGCACGTCGAAGACGTCGAGGCGCATATCCCGGATGATTTCAGTCCGCTCCAGGGTATCGATGTCGGAGTGCATGTAACGGACCCGGATGCCGAGGTCCTTCATGTAATCCGTCAGGTCCTCGGCCATCCGCTTGGTGAGTGTGGTGATGAGAACCTTGTGGTGGGCAGCCACCTCCCGGTTGACCTCTCCCACCAGGTCGTCGATCTGGCCCTCCACGGGCCTGACGCTGACCTCCGGGTCCAGAAGGCCCGTCGGGCGGATGATCTGCTCGGTCCTCAGAAGCTCATGGGCTTCCTCGTATTTTCCGGGCGTGGCGGACACGAAGAGGATCTGGTCGATCCGGTCCTCGAACTCGGCGAAGTTCAGCGGCCGGTTGTCCAGGGCGCTGGGCAGGCGGAAGCCGTATTCCACCAGGGTGGTCTTGCGGCTCCGGTCGCCGTTGTACATGGCGCCGATCTGCGGAATGGTCATGTGGGACTCGTCCACGATGATCAGGAAGTCATTTTTAAAGTAATCGATCAGGGTGTAAGGCGGCTGGCCTTCCGTCCGGCCGGTCAGGTGGCGGGAATAGTTCTCGATGCCGGAGCAGAAGCCGGTCTCCTTCATCATCTCCACGTCGAAGGCGGTCCGTTCGGCGATCCGCTGGGCCTCCAGCAGCTTGTCCCGGCTCTTGAAATAGACGACCTGCTCCCGCATTTCCTCCTCGATGGCGTCGCAGGCCTTGCGCATGCGCTCGGCTGGCACGACGTAGAAGGAAGCCGGGTAGATGGCGGCATAGGACAGGTCGGCCTTCAGCTCTCCTGTCAGAGGATCGATCTGGGCTACGCGGTCGATCTCGTCCCCGAAGAACTCGATCCGCAGGGCGTACTCGTTGTTGTCGGCCGGAATTACCTCCACCGTGTCCCCCTTGACGCGGAAGGTGCCGCGGTGGAAATCCATCTCGTTTCGCTCATACTGCATGTCGATGAGCCTGCGGATCAGGTCGTCCCGGTCCCGGGTCATGCCGGGGCGGACGGATGTCATCATTTCCGCAAAGTCCTCCGGGGCGCCGATGCCGTAAATGCAGGAGACGGAGGCCACGATGATCACGTCACGCCGCTCGCTGAGGGAGGACAGGGCGGACAGCCGCAGCTTGTCGATCTCGTCGTTCACGGCCGAGTCCTTGGCGATATAGGTGTCCGAGGAGGGCACGTAGGCTTCCGGCTGGTAATAGTCGTAGTAGGAAACGAAGTACTCCACCGCGTTCTCGGGAAAGAACTCCTTGAATTCGCTGTAGAGCTGGGCTGCCAGGGTCTTGTTGTGGGCGATGACCAGGGTGGGCTTCTGAAGTCCCTGAATCACGTTGGCCATGGTAAAGGTCTTGCCGGAGCCGGTGACGCCCAGCAGTGTCTGGGCCTGGTTGCCCTCCCGGAAGCCCTCGACCAGGGCCCGGATTGCTTCCGGCTGGTCGCCGGTGGGGGCATATTCGGAGTGCAGCTTAAATTCCATAAACACCTCGCTGGAGGCAGGGAGGCCCTGGCCGGGTCCTGCCCCTATGTCTGAAGAAAGGTTATCGCTTCGCTGTTATCTATCGTCCGCCTACCAGCGAATCAGGCGGTCCGAGCGGATAAGACAACTTCTGCCCGCTTGTGCAGCGGGCAGAAGGGTTTTCATTTCATGTAGATAGAGATGTCATCACACCTTCAGATGTTTCCTGACGGTGATGATGGAACCGAAGAGGCCGATGCCGAGACCCAGGGCCAGACCTACCGGCAGCACACTCAGGAAGACCACCTGCATGGAAGGCAGGACCTTGGCCACGGAGGAGAGGATGCCGAAGTGGTTCAGCAGGGCCTGGAGCAGCTTCTCGTAGCTGAAGTAGAGGATGGCCAGCGGAATGGCTGCGCCGATCAGTCCCAGCATAGCGCCCTCCACGATGAAGGGAGCTCTGACGAAGGAGTCCGTAGCGCCGATCAGCTTCATGATGCCGATCTCATGGCGGCGGACGCTGATGCCCACGCTGACAGTATTGGAGATCAGGAAGATGGCGACCAGGAGCAGGATACCGATGATGGTGATCGCCGCGTAGCTGAAGAGCCTGTTAAAGCTGCTCAGGGTCTTGGCGGCGCCTGCGGACTGGTTGACCTGGCGGACGCCCTAGATCTTCTGGATCTGGGAGACCACCGCGGTCTGGTTCTCGATCTGGTCCACGTGGACCGTATAGCTGGCCGAATTGGCCAGAGGGTTGTCAGAGGCAAAACTGTCTGCGTATTCGGGGTTATCGGCGAAATAATCTTCCTTGAATTTCTCCCAGGCTTCCTCGGCGGAGGTGAAGGTCACTTCCGTCACCTCAGGAATAGCGCGGATCCGGGCTCCGATATCCTCGATCTCCGCATCTGAGATGCCTTCGTTAAAGAGAACGGTGATACCCACCTCCTCCTCGAGGTCCCGGATGATGTAGTTGACGTTGGTCAGAATCGAGAAGAAGACGCTGAACATGAAAATGCAGGCCGACATGGTCAGAATGGAGGCGGCGGAGAACATCCGGTTACGCCAGATATTCTTGTACCCCTGCCGGATGCAGTATCCCAAAGAACTAAATTTCACCGTAAACACCTTCTTCCACATCGTCGGCGATCAGGCCGCGCTTCATCGTGATAACACGCTTCTGGAAGCTGTCTACCAGTTCCCTGTTGTGGGTAACCACCAGGACAGTAGTTCCCTGTTCGTTGATTTCCTCCAGCAGTCTCATGATCTCATAGGAGTTGCGGGGGTCCAGATTGCCGGTGGGCTCGTCGGCCAGCAGAATGGCCGGCTTGTTGACGATAGCTCTGGCCACGGCCACGCGCTGCTGCTCACCGCCGGAAAGCTGGCGGGGCAGAGACCGGTACTTTTCGGCCAGGCCAACCATCCGCAGGGTATCGGGAACGTTCCGGCGGATCTGACGGCCGGGCACCTCGATGGCGTGCTGGGCGAAAGCGACGTTCTCATAGACATTCCGGTCGTTGAGAAGGCGGAAGTCCTGGAAGACAACGCCAACCTCGCGCCGGTAGGCAGGAATAGCCTTGTGCTTCATGGTGTTGAGGACATGGCCGTTGACGGTAATGATACCCTTGGTGGGCTCAAGCTCCTTCAAGAGCAGGCCAATCAGCGTAGATTTTCCCGATCCGCTCTCGCCGACGACAAAGACGAACTCGCCCTTGTCAACGTGGAGGGTGATCTCATCTACGGCCGGCTGACCCTTCTCGTAAGATTTGCTTACGCGGTCAAGATCGATCATAAGTGAATTCTCCAATCCGCCGCCGGCCGGAGCCTGACGGCTTTAATACTCCAGTGTTTCCATATATTTCATATACCGCACGACCATGAGGGCGATCTTGAAGGTGATGGCGTCGTCAAAAACGCGCAGGTCGAGGCCGGTGCTCTTCTGGAGCTTGTCCAGGCGGTATACGAGGGTATTCCTGTGAATGTACAGCTGACGGGATGTCTCCGATACATTCAGGCTGTTCTCGAAGAACTTGTTGATGGTGACCAGGGTCTCTTCATCGAAGTCGTCAGGAGACTTCTCCGTAAAGATCTCCTTGATGAACATCTTGCAGAGAGGGATGGGCAGCTGATAGATCAGTCTGCCGATGCCCAGCTGGCTGTAGGCGATGATATTCTGGTCGCCGAAGAAAATCTTGCCGACGTCCAGGGCCATTCTGGCCTCCTTGTAGGACCGGGAAACCTCACGGATCTCATTTACCGGATTGCCGTAGGCGACGTGGATGGAATCCTGGGAATCCTGGCCGAGGGTCCGCACGATGGATTCGGCGACCTCACCCAGCTCCCGCGCGCCGTCGGTCTCCTTGAGCTCGCGGACGATGATGATACTGTTCTCGTCCACGGCAGTGATGAAATCATTCTTGGCCTTGGCAAAGAGGTTCTTGACTGCCTCCAGGGTGCTGTAGTCCTTGCTCTGCTCAGACTCAAGGATATAGACGACTCTCCTCGCGCCCGTAGCGATATGAAGCTTCTTGGCGCGATTGTAAACGTCGACCAGCAGCAGGTTGTCCAGGAGGAGGTTCTTGATAAAGTTGTCCTTATCAAAGTGCTCCTTGTAGGCCACCAGGAGGTTCTGGATCTGGAAAGCAGCCAGCTTGCCGATCATGGCTGTCTCTTCCCCGCCGGTCACGATGACGACGTACTCGATCTGGTAATCGTCATAGACCTTGAAATACATGCTGCCCCGGATTTCCTGGGTGTCAGCCTGGGAATCCGCAAAGTTCACAATGTCCGAGCGGTTTACAGCCGGATCGTCCAGTGTGGAAGCCGCGACCTTGCCATCAAGATCGACGATCGTCAGATCGCACCTGGAAATGTTTTTGATCCCACCGATTGTGTCCTGCAGAACAAGATTGGAAATCATTCTTTCACCCCTTCTTGACATTTCTCCCGCCGCCTTGCGGCAGGGCATGCATTGACGTGGATCATCCATCCGACCATGTTCGAGCAGGAAAACAGCCGTTCATTCACAGCCTCACTGTGTATCATACCGAGACCGAATGGAAAAATCAAGTTCTTTCATTAATAAAACTGTAATAAATTTGTAATTCTTTGAAAAATAACTGTCAAATTTCAGCCTCAGACTTCGAAAATCAGGTCCGCGTAGGTGGGAATCGGCCACATCCGCTTGTCCACCAGCGTCTCAGCCCGGTCGCAGGGACGGCGAAGCGCCTCCATGGCAGGCACCACCTCATTCTTGAAAATGACAGCCTTCCCCCGTCCTTCGGGAGCACCCACAGCCTTGTCGTTGGCCGCTTCCAACACATTGATGGCCTCCCTCGCCTCGGCAATCGCCTCGTTGAGGGTCGTCAGGGTCTCCCGCTGAGCCGCCGCGGAGAGTCCGCACTGCTCCACCCGGAGCACGTCCTCCGCCAGGATGCCGGCATAGCGCATCATGGCGGGCAGGAGCTGGCGTCTTGCCATATGGAGCATGGTGTTGGCCTCGATGTGGATGGCCTTGGAGTAGAGCTCGTACTTGACCGCGGCCCGGGATTCAAGCTCGGTCCTGGAGAAGACGCCGAAGCTGCCGAAGGTCTCCACCGTCTGGTCACTGGTCAGGGCCGGGATGGCGTCCACCATGCTCGCGATGGCGGGCAGTCCGCGCCGCTCTGCCTCCTGCACCCACTCAGGCGAATACCCGTTGCCGTTGAAGACGATCCGGGAATGGGCGGTGGCGTACTCCTTGATGATATCGTGGACTTCCTCCTCGAAGTTGTCCGCCTTCTCCAGACGGTCACAGGCTTCCCGGAAGGCTTCCGCTACAATGGTGTTGAGGACCGTGTTGGGGCCGGCCACGGAATCGCGGCTGCCCACCATGCGGAACTCGAACTTGTTGCCGGTGAAGGCGAAGGGCGAGGTCCGGTTGCGGTCGGTGGCGTCCCGGTTCACGTCCGTCAGATAGCTGACGCCGGTCATGAGCTTGCCTCCGTCCACGGAGTGGCTGGCCTGGCCGGTCATGATCAGCTGGTTCAGCACGTCGCTGAGCTGGGAGCCCAGGAAGACGGAAATGATGACGGGCGGAGCCTCGTTTCCGCCGAGACGGACTTCATTTCCCACGTCGGAGGCGGATTCTCTGAGGAGCGCCGCATGCTTGTCCACAGCCTTCAAAATGCATGTCAGGACAAGGAGGAACTGGATATTCTCATGCGGTGTCACGCCCGGATCGAGAAGATTGATGCCGTCGTCCGTGGACAGGGACCAGTTATCGTGTTTGCCCGACCCGTTCACGCCGGCGAAGGGCTTTTCATGGAGCAGGCAGCGCAGGCCGTGGCGGGTCGCCACCCGCTTCAGGGTCTGCATGACGATCTGGTTGTGGTCCACGGCCACATTGCATTTCTCATAAATGCAGGCCAGCTCGTGCTGTCCCGGCGCCACCTCGTTGTGCTGGGTCTTGGCCGGCACGCCCAGCCGCCAGAGCTCCTCGTTGACATCCTTCATATAGGAAGCAATGCGGGGACGGAGGGTGCCGAAATAGTGGTCGTCCAGCTCCTGGCCCTTGGGCGGCATGGCGCCGAAAAGGGTCCGGCCGGAGAAGACCAGGTCCATACGCTTCAGGTATTTCTCCCGGTCAATGATGAAGTACTCCTGCTCGGGTCCCACCGATGGGGAGACCGACTTCGAGGTCGTATTGCCAAAGAGCCGCAGGAGCCGCAGGGACTGGGTCCCGATCGCCTCCATGGAGCGGAGAAGGGGCGTCTTCTGATCCAGGGCTTCGCCTGTGTAGGAGCAGAAGGCCGTTGGAATGCAGAGCGTCGCGCCGCCCTCGTCATGCCGGACAAAGGCCGGGGAGGTGCAGTCCCAGATGGTGTATCCTCTGGCCTCGAAGGTGACCCGCAGGCCGCCTGATGGGAAAGAGGACGCATCCGGCTCACCCTTGATGAGTTCCTTTCCCGAGAGGGACATGAGTACCTTGCCGCTCGGGAGCGGGGATGTGATGAAGGAATCGTGCTTCTCGGCAGTGGCGCCGGTCAGCGGTTGGAACCAGTGGGTATAGTGGGTAGCCCCTTTTTCTATCGCCCACTCCTTCATCTCATGGGCAATGACGTCCGCCGTCTCCTGGTCCAGTTCAGCGCCTTCCTCGATGGCCTTGCGGAGAGCCCTGTAGGTCTTCTTGGGAAGCCGGGTCTGCATGGCCGTGTCGTCAAATACATCCTCGCCGAAAATATCAGCGATGTTGGTAAAAGCCTCGCTCATTGTACTCCTTTTTCTGTAATGGGGTATTGCGGTGATCGGGCATTCGTCTGCCCGGTGCTCTCGTCACATTCCGGGAACATTCCCTCGCCTGTGACAGCCTTTTCATGCGCAGGAGTTGGCCGCGCAGGATAAAGCTCCTCGAGCAAATCATGCACGCCAGCCGCCTGAGGCGGAGGCGTGCATGGTCTGATTTTCATTCTTCCGGTCCGGCAGCGGCCGTCCTAAAACCTGTTGCCCGCAGGGGCAAATCAAAGTCAAGCCTTGTCCCTGCAGCCAACGTCTTCCGTCTTGGACTTGACCATGCAGGTCATGGTCTGGGACCCAAGCCTAAACTTTTCTTTTTGTATTATATAGTAAAAGTGCGGAAAAAGGAAGACGATTTTTCGTCATATTAACTGTTTTCCATCCCGGTACCCTTGAGAATGGTCTTGAGCAGCGGCGGCAACTCCTCGGCGCCGCCCTTCTGCCCCAGAACACCGTTGGAATCCTTCTGCTCGTCCAGGATGACCTGGCAGGCCCGGGGAAGGACTCGTATGGTGATGGAGGAAGGAGACCCGCCGTATTCGCCGTCCAGTGTCCAGGGCACCGCGGTATCCGCCTCGATGACCACCTCCGATGTATGGTAAACGTCCACCAGACCCTGTCCGGCGGTACCGGTGAGAAGGCCGCCCACGGCATCGTTGATATCCGCCAGGTTCCTGGGCGCCCTGACCAACGTCACCTCCATGAGGCCGTCATCCAGCTTCACGTCCGTCCCGGTCACACCCTTGAAGCCGCCGACAGACGTTGAGTTGGTCACCATTCCGTAGATATAGTCGCCGGTCTTCGTTTCCCCGTTGACCGTGACAGTCATGTGGTAAGTCTTCAGGTCGCCGAGCCGGCGTGCGCCCTCCATGAGGTAGGCCACGTGCCCGAAAACGTTCTTCATATCCTGGTCGGTCTCGTAGGAAACGTCCGTGAAAGCGCCGAAAGCGGCCACATAGATGAAATAATGGCCGTTGAAATCCCCGATGTCTATGCCGCACTCCTCGCCGCCGAGGATGTCGCCCACGGCCTCGATGACCACGGAGGAAAGCCCCAGGGAGGAGGCGAAATCATTGGTGGACCCCATCGGGATGTAGCCGACCGGCACCTTGCGGCCGGAGAGCATGATGCCGTTCACCACCTCGTCCAGCGTTCCGTCGCCGCCGGCTGCCACGACCAGGCTGATGTCCTCAGGCAGAGACTTCAGGTAAGTCATCGCTTCCCCCTGCCCCTGGGTGGGATGGACCAGAACGTCGTACCCGCCCTTCACAAACATATCGACGACCTCGCTGAGCCGGGGCGCGAAAGCGCCCTTGCCCGCGCGGGGATTATAAATAAGTAACATTCTCTGTGCCATATCTCCTCCTGGCATTTCACTCTTCAATATTGTCCGGTCCACGCTTTCGGCTGATATTCCGCTACATTACTCGGTAATTGCCGGTTGGCCCAGGCGATTCTAAATTCTGTACCCTTTTCAAATGCATCATTCTACAACATTTTACAAGTCAGTGCAATATTCACTTAATATACCCCACTTTTGTGTCAAATTGGTGTATTATAAGACTTAATTCCGCGTCCGGGACGCGGATACGCTTCACTGGTTCTTCCTCACCGAAAGGAGATCTCCATGACTGTCGATGAAATCCTTAATAATATGAAAATAAAAGCCCGCGCCGACGAGACCCTGCGCAGCCGGCTCCTGGCCACACGCCACTCCGGGAACCCTCTCGGTGACTTCTGCGCCATCTGCGCCGAATACGGCTTTCCCCTCTCCGTCATGGACCTGATTGAGGCCGGCGAAGCCGACTACGCCGCCATCAAGCGCAGCACCAACGGCGGCGGCGAGAATTCCCCCGTCCTGGACGGCGAGGATGACTATTACGAGATGTTCCTGGCAGAGCTGGCACGCTGAGGCATCGGTCGTCATTAATCTGGGACGGCTGCTGGAATCAGGGACGGTTCCTTTTCCAGTTTACTGGAAAAGGAACCGTCCCTGATTCCAGCAGCCGTCCCTGATTCCATTAGCCATCCCAGACTCCGATAGTCTTCATGTTCCAGGGAACACCTTAAAGAATTATTAAGGATTTCCCCCATAGATACTTAACCGTCTCATCCCTACAATGGAAGGCAAAGGGAGGCCCTCTTACTATGAACAAAATACTGATCTGCGACGATGAAAAGGATATTGTGAACGCCATCCGCATCTATCTGGAGACCGCCGGATACGAGACGGTGACCGCCCGGAACGGACAGGAAGCTGTCGCGGCGGTGGAACGGGAAGACATTCAGCTGGTCCTGCTGGACCTCATGATGCCGGTCATGGACGGCTACGAAGCCATGGAGAAGATCCGGGCCGTGAGCAACGTGCCGGTCATCCTCCTGACCGCCAAGAGCGAGGACACGGACAAGATCGAAGGCCTGACGTTGGGCGCCGACGATTATGTGACCAAGCCCTTCAACCCCATGGAGCTTCTGGCACGCGTCCGTTCCCAGCTACGGCGCTATACCCGCCTCGGCGGCCAGAGCGCCCGGGAGGCCGGTCCGGAAAATGAACTCATTCTCGGCGGCATTTCCCTGGACGACGGCGCCAAGGAGGTCCGGGTGGACGGGGAGCTGGTGGCCCTGACCCCCACCGAGTACAACATTCTCAAGTTCCTCATGGAGCACCCGGGCGTGGTCTACTCTCCCAAGGAGATCTACAAGGCCGTCTGGCACGGCGCGCCCTTCGAGGCGGAGAACACCGTGGCTGTTCACATCCGTCATCTTCGCGAGAAAATCGAGATTGATCCCTCCTCCCCCCGCTATATCAAGGTGGTCTGGGGCAGGGGGTATCGGATGGAAAGGATGTGACGCTACATGATAAATAAATGCAAGGGGCGGCTCGGCGCAAAGCTCCTGGCCGCCTTCATACTCTTGATTGCCTGCACCGTTGCCGTCGGGAGCCTTGCCGGCATGCTCCTCTTCGAGCGCTACGGCCTCTACGCCGGCGATCCGGCATCCACGCGCGAGACCCTTTACGGCCTGGCCCTGGACAAATATTCCGTCCAGGCCATGGCCGCCTACTTCGGGAGTGCGGACCTTCCGCCCGAAAGCTTCCATTATGGAATCTACCAGGGCGAACTCACAGCCGACGAGCTCAAGGATGCAACGCCCCTGGCGGGCACTTCCCCGGAGGACCTGGACAAAAACGCCCGGATCCACACCTTTTTCGTGAGCCAGCGCAGCACCTATACCCTGGCCGAAAGCATCCTGGATACGGCCTACGTCCACCAGGACAACCGGTATACGGGCAGGAAAAACCTGAACTACGTCGTCCGCATAGACGGGAGTGACCGACTGTACCTGGCGGACGATAGTTACGGGCTTTTCCCGCTGCCGGACAGCTTCTGGGTCAAAACTACTGTCTCAAGTGACACTGATACCGGCGCGGCGGAGACCGTGCCCGTTGAGACCGGCAAGGTACAAAAAAAGACGGCATCGGCGGTGTCTGTCTCAGCGGAGGCGGGTGCTTCAGCTGAGGATGCAGTGACTGAAGGTGCTGCAGCTGAGGATACAGTGACTGAGGCTGCTGCAGCTGAGGATGCAGTGACTGAAGATGCTTCAGCGGAGGATGCAGTGACTGAGGCTGCTGCAGCTGAGGATACTGCCTCGGCAGAGACGGCTGCCTCTGAGATTGGCGCCACAGATTCCACGGACCTCACTTTCCCTCAGGAAGTTTACTACGAATTGACCGATTCGGACGGCTACATCTTTTCGCTGACAGAGTTCACCCCTCCCCAGACCGATACCGGTTTTCCGGCCATGGAGGCTGACCGGGTCAACGTCATTTCTCTGAAGGAAGCACGGATCTTCTCCATTCAGAAGGCAGCGCCGGTATCCGGCCTCTACTTCGGGAACGGATTATTTGAAGCCACACAAAATGACGACAACAGCGCCGTGTACACAGTTGCCTCCGCCGCATCCCACAAGCTTGATCCCAATGTCGGTCTGAAAGAGGCAGACTTCTTCGTGCAGGCCGACTATCTCACCCGGTACGCGGGAATGCTTCGCTACCCGGTCCTGGCCCTCCTGCCCATCTGCGGAATCATCGGACTTCTGGCTTTCATTTTCCTCATGATCTCGGCGGGACACCGGGATGGCGGCAGCGCCGTCGTTCTGCGGTCCATAGACAGGTTGCCGCTGGACCTCACCACTGTTCTTATTTTCTGCGTCTGCTATGTCGGCCTTCTGCCTGTGTATTTTGCGCTCTCCAGAGAATTCTCCCTGGTCGTGTGTCTGACGGTGGGGGCGATCTGCTTCGTCCTCCTCTATGCCGTCGGCCTTTGGTACCTCATGACCCTGGCCGTCAACTGCAAGGAGGGCGGCTGGTGGCAGCGGACCCTGTTAAGGCGTGTGCTGGGCTTCTTCCGGGATACGCTGGCCCGCGCACGTGCCCTGACGGCAAATGTGAAAATGCGGAACCGGTTCTGGATCCTGGCCGGTCTTCTCTCCCTCGGCGAGTTCTTTGCCCTGGTCCAGTTCTGCGACTACTATCTGGACTATGCCCTGATCCTGTGGGTCATGGAAAAGGTCATTCTCTTCGTTCTCTTCTTTAACGGCCTGAACCAGTTCGGCATCCTGAAGACGGCAGCCGAACCCATCGCGTCCGGTGACCTGGACTATAAGGTGGACACAAAGCGGATGATGACGGACTTTGCCGACC
>CAMONF010000203.1 GCA_946620335.1 uncultured Clostridia bacterium | reverse complement strand
GGGGGGGCCGTTTGGAGGAAAAAGGCGAATCAGGGACGTTCCCTGCTCCCACTTCTCGAAGGAGAAAAAGAAGGAAATGGGGATTAAGGGACGGTTCCTTTTCCACCTTTTCATAGAATAAAAAGTGGGAAAAGGAACCGTCCCTGATTCCCATTTTACCTCGAAAAGGCCCCCGCTCCGCTGGCCACGCATCCGCCGTCGCAAATGATGTCTGCGCCGGTGAGGTAACCCAGCTGCTCGTCGGAAAGCATCTCATAAAGCGCGGCGATCTCCTCAGGTTTTCCGTTCCGCTTGATGGCGTTGAACTTGAGGTAGGTGCCGGCCTCGTCCTTCTCCAGGGCGCCCATGGGCGTCTCGAAGTTGCCCGGGGTCACGCTCAGGACGCGGACGCCCTTGGCGCCGAACCTGGCGGCGTCGGTCTTGGCGAACCAGATGACGAAATGCTTGCTTAAGCTGTAGGCCACGCCGGTCCGGGTCTTCTTCGGCATCATGTTGACACGTGCCATCATTTTCTTCATGAACTTGGCCCGGTCAGTGCGGGAGAGCGGATAAGCGCCTGTCGGCATGATGAATGCCGGAGTCAGGTAGGCGGACATGCTGCTGGTGTCGATGAGGCAGCCGCCCGAGGCCATGACCTCGTAGAAAGCGTCGTTGATGTTGACCGTGCCCAGGGCATTGCCGGCCATGATCTTCTCCGGGTCTCCCATGTGGGGGCTCATGCCCGCGATATGGAGCATGACCTTCACGTCGCCGCACTCAGCAGCGTGCCGGGCCAGGGCGAAGCAGCTCTCCCGGTCGGAGACGTCGCAGGGGAAGGCTTCGGCTTCGCCGCCTGCTTCCTGCAGCTCCTTGACTGCATTTTCCAGCTTGCTGACCGTGCGGCCGCAGAGGATGGTGTAATATCCCTTTTTGACCATGCGGCGGGCGGTGGCCAGGCCCATGCCGGAGCCGCCGCCGGTAATAACGCATACTTTCTTTCTGTTCTCTTCCATCTTCGTCTCCTTTCGCCCTCTGGGCTGCGCTTTTTCTGGAAATCAGGGACGGTTCCTTTTCCCACTTTTTGAGAATCGAAAAGTGGGAAAAGGAACCGTCCCTGATTCCCACTTCCGTCTCAGATTCTTCAGGCCTGGGCTGCTCTCTCCTTGATCAGGGCCGCACTGCCGGCGATGGCGATCAGGTACGGCGTCTCGAAGCTGTCGTGGATGCCGAAGCGGAGGCCGGCGATGACGCCGATGGCCTGGAGCTTGTTGATGTATCTGGTGCAGCGATGCTCGAAGTCCATGCCGCTCATCTCCTCGTAATCCTTCTCGGTGAAAACACCTTCCTCATCGAGCAGGCCGGCGTACTGGAGCATGGTCGTGATAAAGTCGCTGGTGATGTGGTAGTAACCATAGGCCTTGAGGACCTCGGCCGCGGACTCGATGCCGGACTTGGTGTCAATCTCAGAGCCCATTTCGGCGTCCTTGGAAGCGCCCAGGATGTCGCGGATCAGGTCGAACTCGGCCGGGGTGGTCTCAATGCCCATGGCCGCAAGCTTGCGGGAGCAGCTGTAGTAGTTGTGATCGCGGAAGAGATCCCGGATCGCCAGGGAGTTACGGCTCATGGCGATGTTGTTATAAGACTGCTCCACAGTGGCGCGGTCGAAGTTCGTGATGCCGGCCAGGTCCAGAACGGCCTCGAGCTGGTCTGCATTTTCCGCCCCGGCCACCTCGTCGATGAGGTTCCTGTCGTTAAAGACGCTGACCATCTGCTCCTGGATGGTGGGCGCCGCTGCCGGCTCTTCGGAAATGTGAACATTCCCCTTGATGTAACCTTCCTTCACCAGCCACCGGGCCTCATCGGTCAGGGTCTCGATGTAAGGACGGGTGTGGTAGCCCAGCTCCCGCTCAGCCTTGGAGTAGTCGAAGCTGTTGTTGCGGTCCAGGTTGTAGACGGCGAAGTTGGTCATCAGCGGCTTCTCGCCGGTCTTGGCAGCCTTCTTCTCCATGGAAGCGGCCAGCCTGTAGGCCATGGCGATGGGTACGTAGAAGAGGGGCTGCTTGCAGCCGGAGGCGTCGTGGAGCATCTTGGCGACTTCCTTGAGGGTGACCTCCTTGTTGCCGAGGATGTAGCACTCGCCCTTGCGGCCCTTGTCGCAGGCGGCGATGGTGCCGAAGGCCAGGTCTCTGACGTCGCAGAGGTTGAAGCTGCCGCCCATGCCCACCGGCATCTCGCCGTTCATGATCTTGATGACGGTGCCTGTGGTCTCGCTGATGGCGTGGTCGTTGGGACCGAGGATGCCGCTGGGATGTACGACGCAGGCGTTCATACCTTCGGCCGCGGCGTCCAGGACCTTCTGGGTGGCGATGGCCTTGCTGCGGCTGTACCAGCCGACGACCTTGTCGTCATCGTAGGGAACGAACTGGCTGACTTCCTTGATCTTCTGGCCCTTGGGAAGCTCGGGGATGGCGCCAGTGCTGGAAACGTAGACCAGCTTTCTGCACTCCGGATGATTCTTGACCGCGGCGATGATGTTCTCGGTGCCGCCGACGTTGACTGCCATCAGCTTCTCGCTGTAGTCGGGATTTACGGTGACCATGCTGGCGCAGTGGATGCAGATGGTCTCGGTGCCTTCGGAAACGTTGAAGAACCTGTCGCAGTCCTCCGCGCTGCAGAGGTCGCCTTCGAAGATTTCTACGCCTTCGGGAATGTATTTGACGGCGGGATCGCCCTTTAAGACGAAGGCGCGGACCTTGTCGCCGCGCTCGATGAGCTGGGAGCAGATGTGGCTGCCGAGGAATCCTGCTGCGCCGGTGAGTAAGTAGAGAGTGTTCTGTGCCTTCATTTTATATATCTCCTTTCCTGAGAGGTGCCTCGCGTTTTTGTCTGCGGGCTTTGTTTTTTCTTTGTTGAACACAGAATACCGTCCCAGGATAAACTTTAAGTTAACTTTTCTGTTTATCTTTCGTTTATCTTTCCGGGCTAAAATGATGAAGGGCTGAAGAAAGATTCGGAAATATCAGCCAAATGCCGGTAGGCAGGCTTGTCTCGGCCGGAGTTTTTTCCTATAATTTTCATTTAGGAACAAATCCATTAAAAATGAGAACAGGAGATTTCCCATGCTGAAGATCCTTGTCGCCGAAGACGACCCCAGCACCAACCGGCTCTTATGCGCCATTCTGAAAATAAACGGCTACGACCCCGTCCCCGCCCGCAACGGCGAGGAGGCCCTCGCCATCATGGACCACCAGCACATCGACCTGCTCGTCTGCGACGTCATGATGCCGAAGATGGACGGCTTCACCCTGACCCAGACCATCCGCAACAGCGGCAGCATGCTTCCTATTATAATGCTGACCGCCAAGACGTTGCCGGAGGACAAGCGCACCGGCTTTTTGGGGGGCACGGACGACTATATGACCAAGCCGCCCGACAGGGAGGAGCTGATCCTCCGCATCAAAGCCCTGCTGAGGCGCGCCAGGATCGTCGACGAGCACAGGATCACCATCGGCGACGTCGTACTGGACTACGACACCCACACCGTCCGAAAGGGCTACGACACCCAGGTCCTGCCGCCCAAGGAATTCAACCTTCTCTACAAGCTTCTGGCCTACCCCGAGCGGACCTTCACCCGGCTGGAGCTCCTGGACGAGATCTGGGGCATGGACAGCGAGAGCGACGAGAAGACGGTAAATGTACACATCAACCGGCTCCGGACCCGTTTCTACGACTGGCCGGAGTTCGAGATCCAGACTGTCCGCGGCATGGGCTACCGAGCGGTCAGAAAGGTGTGACGGCACCAGCCGGAAAGGGTGAGCGCAGTGAAAAAAGTTTTGCAGAGAATCCGGGAAATCTTCAGCACCCTGAGCCTGACCGTGCTCCTGACCCTCAATCTCTTCTTTATTGTATTTCTGATGATGGCCATCGTGACGCTCATCGTCTATTTCGGTGTGGACCACGGCTTCCTCTTCGCCGACGGGCACGTGACGGTGGGCGGTGGCCTGGTCATCATGTATTCCGCCTGCATCCTGGTGGCAATCAGCATGGTGGTCATGATCCGGCTCGTCATCATAAAGCCCATAAAAATGACCATGGACGCCATGGATACCCTGGCCCGGGGCGATTTCAGTGTTCGCGTCGACATAGAGTCAGAGAAATACCTGCCCCATGAAATCAAGGACTTCGCGAAGAGTTTCAACAAGGCAGCCGAGGAGCTCTCCGGGACGGAAATCCTCCGCAAGGATTTCATCAACAACTTCTCCCACGAGTTCAAGACGCCCATCGTCAGCATCAGCGGCTTTGCCGACCTCCTCCTCGACGTGGAGCTTCCTCCGGAAGACCAGAAGGAATACCTGACCATCATCCGTGACGAGAGCCGGCGCCTGGCCGACCTGGCCACCAACATCCTCACCCTGAGCCGGATTGAGAGCCAGGCCATCCTGACGGACAAGGAGCCCGTCAGGATCGACGAGCAGATCCGCCAGAGCGTCCTGGTGACCGGGCAGAAGTGGCGGGACAAGGACCTGGATTTCAAGGTGGATCTCGCGGAGGCCGAGTGCCTCGGATCTCCTTCCCTCCTCAAGGAGGTCTGGCTCAACATCCTGGACAACGCGGCCAAATTCAGCCCGGAGGGAGGCGTGATCGGCGTCACGCTGCATCAAAAAGGCGGCAGGCTCATCGCCGCCGTCACTGACCAGGGACCGGGCATGGACGAAAAGACCGCGTCCCACATATTCGAACAGTTTTATCAGGGTGACACCAGCCACACCACCCAGGGCAACGGCCTGGGGCTCGCCATGGTGAAGAAGATCGTCGAGCTCCACGAAGGAGTCATTTCCGTAGATACGGCGCCCGGGAAAGGGAGCTGCTTCTCGGTGGAGCTGGGCGGGTGAAACAAAAGAGGACGGTTCTGTTTCGTTTCAGAAATTGAAACGAAACAGAACCGTCCCCTTTTATTCCACCCTTTTGTTTCACCACACCTCGGAGTATGTATCCCCCAAAAGCTCCTGAATCTCATCGTAGTACAGCCACTCAGAGGTCTGAGAGCTCTCCGAAGGGAACATTTCCATGGGCATCCACACGATCAGGTGGTCATAGTACACGGTCCAGCCGATGCCTTCGGGCTCCGGCTTGTCCACCGCGGCCAGGACAGCCTCGGTGAAGTCGTCCTGGTGGATCCGCTTTCCCCTCTCGTTGTGGGTCCCGGACTCTTCAATCATCTTCTCCGCGAGGTAGTTGCCGATGGCCTCGGGGCTCACGAAGAGATCAGCCAGCGTCAGGATCTCGCCGGTGTTCACGTCGATGAAATAGCGGATTGTTCTGTATTTCCCATAGCCGTTATCGCCGACGCCCAGGGAATTGGAATGGCCCTCGGAGATGGTGAAGCCGAAGACGTCGTTGTCCAGCCACCACTGGTCCGTTGCGTAGAGGGAGTAGCAGTAGCGCCTGTCTTTATTTTTCCATACGGACTTCGGGACCTGCTCCATCATTTCATAGTCCTTGCGAAGCTCCGCCTCCGCGATTGCCTTATATTTCCCGCTCAGCGCCTCCAGGGTCTTCATGAGGGCCGGATACCTGCTCTCCGGGTCGGAAAAGCTGAAATACTGGGTGTCCAGGGAGTAATCGAAAGACTTGTCCCAGTTTGGCGTGATCCGGAGGTTCTCCGCCGTGATGCCGGTCGAGTCGCGGTAGGTATGCGCCGAGCTGCAGAGCCGCTTCATCGGCTTCGTGGAGTGGAACTCTCCCGTCCCGTAATTGTAGCCGGCGTCCACGAAGGCGAAGAAAAGCAGGTGGTGCATGGGTGTCTGGAAAGCCTTCCAGTTCTCCGGCACATCGATCCAGTTGGCTGAGGACCGGATGACCTCGCCCGAGGCCAGCACAAGCTCCAGCTCGTATTCGGGCGAATAGTAGGGCACGCCCTCCGTGTGGATGTCCAGCCCGTTGAGGCTGCCCAGGTCATTGTCGCGGACCAGCGTCTGAAGCTCGTCCACCTGGTCCTTGGTAAGTTCTATCTCCTGGCAGAAGGAGGAAGAGAGGAGGCCCGTTCCGTCCTCCAGAACCGTCACCTCATAGTCGTAATAGTCCTCGTAGGGCGGCTCCGGAGCCATATCCGGCCCCAGGGAGGGCATACCTTCGTCGTAGAAGGCCACCCGCATGGACCGGATCGTCAGATCGTCGAAGACCTTCTGCGCGTCCGGGTCCGAATTGTCCACGGGCGGGTCGTAGACGATGGGCGTCGGCGTCACATAGACCTCCCGCCGGAACTCGACATAATGGTGCCCGCCATCCCCGTCCATGTGGGACATGGTGTAAGCGGAGACAACATCTGTCGCGGGGTCGTATGACATGTCCTCATAGACATAGTAGTCCGCAGGCTCGATCAGGATGATGCTCCCCTCCTTGCGGAAAGTGCATTTTTCCTCAAATTCGTAACCGCGGGGGGACGTGTACAGGATTTTGTTCCCTTTGATTTCCAGCGTGCCGCGGTTTTCATTTTGCTCATGCCAGACGCCCGAGGGGACGTCCGCCTTGCTGCATCCCATGAGGAAAATGAAAACAAGCAGCAAAGCTGCTCCCATGAAGCAGTTTTTTTTCATATTTCCCTCCTTATACGGGTACCGGAGCAATAATAATACCGCAGACGTAAGATATTCCGCTTGATTCCTTCCTCAACAGTAATATTTAATCTCACCGAAGTGATCGATCCATTGTTCTTTAATATAACCGCTGTTGGCTTCAATGAATCGAATCATTCTTCTCAGAATGCGGTCCGGTATTCCGGACATATTATTCGCGAGTATTGCTTTCCCGGTGCTTGTAATCCATATTTTAGTTGCGTTTGCAGACGCCCTTCCTTCAGCGATGTGAACGTGAATCGGTTCCAGAGGGTCGTTTTCATTTGACCAGAAGTAGAGGATATATGACCCAATCCTAAACAGCTGAGGCATTCAATATCCCTCCTTCCTTTGCATACTCCAATATCAAGTGGGCATTCTCACGAATAAACTGTCTGAAATAGGCCATCTCCGTCTCGGTATACCCATGGCATTCCCACTTATATTCCGGCAGCCAACAGATGGCGTTATGAAATCCATCGTTAAGGTCCGGTGTTTCGATATATACTTTGACGTGACCATCTCTTATCTCGGAATGGGTAATTTCCGTGTCATCGTTTAACGTCACATATGGATACATCATTATTGGATTTCCTCCTCTTCAGATTGCCGTCTCACTATCCTTCTCAAATGCCGATGCTATATATTCTCTTTCTAATATACCATATGCGGGCATCCGGCGTAACATAAAAAGGACGGTTGATGCGAACAAGGGGCTGTGAAAAATGTGGGAATCAGAGACGGTTCCTTTCCCCTGTTTTCAAAGAAAAGTGGGAATCAGGGACGGTTCCTTTTCCCTGTTTTCAAAGAAAACTGGGAAAAGGAACCGTCCCTGATTCCCACTTTTTCCACAGCCCCTTTTAGAACGAATTTATATCCATAAAAGCAAATCCGTCCATGGACCAGACCCCCTCATCATCCTATACTGAACCTATCAGACCAAAAGGAGGACTCAAGTATGTGGAAGGATGCCCTCTGGCTAAAGCTGCCGGAAGAAGAGCTGCGGGAGAAACAGATCCTGCAGGGTGATATGACAGGACGTTTTGCCTATTATCGCTGCGAGATATCTCTGCCGGAAGGCGCAAGTCTCACAGCGGACATCAGCGCCAACTCCAGGTACCGCCTCTGGGTCAACGGCCGCCCGGTCCTCTCCGGCCCCTGCAAGGGCGACGGGTTCCGCCAGTACTATGAGACGGTGGACCTGACCGATTTCCTCAAGGACGGTCGGAATATCTTCTGCGCCCAGGTGCTTTTCAACGACCCTGCCAGCGTGGAGCGCCAGGTCGAGGAGCGCGCGGCCATCTACGGCGTGATCGGCCAGTCCTGCGGCCACCGGTTCGCCATGGAAGGCGACGTGCTGGACGCCTCAGGCAGGGCGATTGCCTCCGTCACCACCGGAAATGCCGACTGGCGGGTCTTCCTGGACAAGAGCTTTTACCTGAAATCCACTGACATCACCTGCTACCTGGGCGCCGTCACGGAGGAAATCGACTGCGCCGAGAGCCCCCTCCACTGGAAGGATGCGGACTTTGACGCCTCCGCCTGGCGGAAGGCCGCACCCGCTGCCTCCGTCCGCGCCAATGACCCTCTGCTCCTGGTCGGCGTCCAGCCCCGTTTCCGGATGCGCGAGCGGGAAATCCCTCTGCTCTTCGAGCGCGAAGCCAGCTTCGCCCGCTGCTTTGCCCTGCCGGACGGCGCAGACTCGCCCCTTCTCATGAGCGGTGAAATCACTGTCCCCGCCGGCGCTTCCTGCGACCTTGTTCTGGACGCAGGGGAAATTCAGAACGGGTATCCCCGTTATGCCGTCGCCGGGGGCGGGCATGGTCTCATTTCCATGACCTACTTCGAGAAATTCGGCGGTCCCGGGAGCGATCTGCCGCGGGACGACTGGCGCCGCGGCGAGATCGTCGGCCTGACGGACACCCTGCATTTGAATGGCGGCGACCTGGTCTACGAGCCCTTCTGGTTCCGCTGCTTCCGCTTCGTCCGCCTCCACATCGTGGCGGAAAATGAACCCCTTACCCTGAAAGCCCCCACCTTCCGCCGCACCGGCTACCCGCTCATGGCTGAAAGCTATGTCACCTCCTCCGTCCCCTGGGTCGGGAAGCTCTGGAAGATCTGCGTGAACACCCTTCAGAACTGCATGATGGAGACCTACATGGACTGCCCCTTCTACGAGCAGCTCCAGTTCGCCATGGACACGCGCCTGGAGGCCCTCTTCACCTATGCTGTGAGCGGTGACGCCCGCCTGGCCAAGAAGGCGCTGATCGACTTCCACTACGGCATGCAGCCGGAAGGCCTGACCGCCGGCAAATACCCGTCGGCCTACCTCCAGATCCTCTCCAGCTTCTCGCTGCACTACATTTTCATGCTCAGGGAGTACTACGAGCAGACCGGCGACGGCGAGACCGTGCGCCTGTGCCGGGGAGACGTGGACCGGATCCTGGACTATTTCGACGCCCACATGGGTCCGGACGGCCTGCTCGGCCGCCTCGGCAACTGGGAGTTCGTGGACTGGCAGGATGAGTGGTCTGAAAATGCAGGCATGCCCACTGCCCTCCTGGAAGGCCCCTCCACGATCCTGAACCTCATGTATGCCTACGCCCTCGGCTGCGGGGAAGAGATCTTCCGAAAGCAAAGGCGGCCGGCTCTGGCGGAGGAATACGCCGCGCGGCGGAAAAACCTGCTGGAAAAGGTACAGGAAAGCTGCTTTGATGAAGAAAAAGGGCTGTATCGGGAAGGCCCGAACTATATCCAGTACACGCAGCACGCCCAGGCCTGGGCTGTCCTGAACGGCCTGGCGGAAGGCGAGGCCGCGAGAACCCTGCTGGAAAATGCCATCCGCGAGCCGGGCTGCCTCAAAGTCACCTTCTCCACGGCCTACGAGTGGTTCCGTGCCCTGGAAATGGCCGATATGAGCGCAGAAATGCGGCGCAGCCTCGACGACTGGATTGCCCTCCTGGACCTCGACTGCACCGCCTGCCCGGAGACGCCGAAAAATGCCCGCAGCGACTGCCACGCCTGGAGCGCCCTGCCCATGTACGAGCTTGTGCGGACCATGGCTGGGATCCGGGAACTGCCGGACGGCACGATTCAG
>CAMONF010000202.1 GCA_946620335.1 uncultured Clostridia bacterium | reverse complement strand
GGGAAAAGGAACCGTCCCTCATTCCCATTTTTTTACCCTAAAACAGTTCAGCGCAGGGCCTCCACGATCCGGTCGAAGCCCATGAAATGGGATGCCTTGACCAGAACAGTGTCCCCCTCCGGGATCAGCGTGCCCAGCTCCCCGAGCACTTCCTCCACGGAGGCGTAGCTGCGGATATCGGCGTCCGGCTTCATGCTCCGGATGCCTTCGCCGATGTGCCTGGCCAGCTCTCCCACCAGAATATAGGTGTCGATATCCTTCTCGCCGGCGAAGACGCCCACCTCCCGGTGGAGCCGCGCTTCGTCCTTCTCTCCCAGCTCGCCCATATCGCCCAGGATGGCGGTGGTGTGGCCGGAGACGTCACCCAGGACGCCGAGGCCGGCCTTCATGGACATGGGGTTGGCGTTGTAGCAGTCGTCGATGACGGTGCGGTTGTCATTTTCCAGGATGCGGAAGCGGCCGGACAGGGTCTCGATGCCCTCAATGCCGGCCTTGATTTCCTCGTCGGTCAGGCCGTAAATGCTGCCCACGGCGGCGCCCGCCAGAGCATTCATCACCATATGGCTGCCCGGCACAGGCACGGTCACGTCGAATTCCCGGTCGTCGATCACGATGGTGCAGGCCGTGCCCTTGAGGCCCATCGGCCGGATATTCTCGGCATAGACCCGGTCCATGGGGCTTAAGCCGTAGAAAATGGGCGCATGTCCGTGGACCTGGTCCACCCGGCAGAGCTTGTCGTCGTCGCCGTTCAAAATGACTGTCCCGTCAAAGGGCACATACTCAAAGCACTCGGTCTTGGCCTCGAAGACGCCGTCCCGGTCCTTCAAAAACTCCAGGTGGCAGGTGCCGATGTTGGTGATGACCATGGTGTCTGGCCTTGCGGCCTTGGCCATCTTCGTCATCTCGCCGAAGTGGTTGATGCCCATCTCGAGGACCGCGATCTCGTCCTCCTCCCGCAGGCGGAAGATGGTGAGGGGAAGACCGATGGTGCTGTTGTAATTTCCCGCGGTCTTCAGGACGCGGAAGCGCTGGGACAGGACGGAGGCGATCATCTCCTTGGTGCTGGTCTTGCCGACGGAGCCGGTGATGCCCACCACGGGAATGCCCATGGTCTTCCTGTAGAACTCCGCGATCAGGAGCAGGGCGTCCTCGGTCTTCTTGACCAGGATGTGGGGATGACCCGCCGCCTTCTCCTCCTTCTCGGTCAGGGTCAGCAGGGCGCCGGCCTCCATGACCTGGGAAATGAAATCATGCGCGTCCACTCTGGCTCCCCGGATGGGAGCGAAAAGGCAGCCCGGGACAGCCTTCCGGCTGTCGATGACGACGTCGGTGATTTCCTTGTCCAGGATGGCGTCGCAGTCAACGAGTGTTCCGCCGCAGGCCGCGGCGATGGTTCTTGGTGTTAGATTCTTCATAGTTTTCCTTTCTGATGGCCGGTCCGTCCGCCCTCAGCGCTCCTTGTACTTGGCGAAGGAGACGTCGATGATCTTCTGGCAGAAGGCCGGATAGTCCATGCCCACGGCGGCTGCCTCCTGAGGCATGAGCGATGTGGGCGTCATGCCCGGCAGGGTGTTGGCCTCCAGGCAGAAGAACTCGCCCTCGCTGTTCATCATGAAGTCCATGCGGGCATAGGACTGCATGAGCAGGGCATGGTAGGCCTCCTCTGCGTAGCGCTGCATCTTTCTGGTCAGTTCCTCAGAGAGATCGGCGGGGCAGGTCTCCACGACCGCGCCGGCGGTGTATTTGTTCTTGTAATCGTAAAAGCCTTCCTTGGGAGCGATCTCGATGACAGGAAGGGCCTTGCCTTCGATGACGCCGACGGAGAATTCGCGGCCGGCGATATACTCCTCCACGATGACCTTGGGCTCCAGGGCGAAGGCATCCTTCAGGGCCTTCAGATACTCCTCCTCGCTGTGGACGATGTAGACGCCCACAGAGGAGCCGCCGCAGACCACCTTGACGACCAGCGGGAAATGAAGACCCGCCTCATGAAGGTCCGGCAGCACCGCGTCGTCCTTGAATATGGTCACGCTTCCGGGAACGGGCACGCCCGCCTCCCGAAGCACCGTCTTGGTGAGGCTCTTGTCCATGGCCATGGCGGAGCTCATGTAGCCGGTACCCGTGTACTTGATCCTGAGCAGGTCGAAGGCCGCCTGGACCTTGCCGTTCTCGCCGTTCTCCCCATGCAGAGCCAGGAAGACGATATCGGACATCTTGCAGAGGCGGGTCACGTTGGGCCCGAAGAAGCTCCGCTCCTTGTTGGCGACGGCGATCTTCAGGAAGGGATCGTTGCTCCGGATATAGGCGGCCGCCTCATCCACGTCGTACATCTCAGGAAACGCATCCATGAGATCGATTTCCTCGCTGCCGAAGAACACGTCCAGGAGGATGGCCTTGTGGCCGAGGCTCCTCAGGGCCTTGCAGACGCCTGTTCCCGAAACGATGGAGATTTCCCTCTCCGTTGATATTCCTCCGCATAAGACTACTATATTCATCTTTTTTAATCTCCATTCCGCTGCCAGGCAGCGTGTATTATCGCTTATCATCGGCCGAAGATGCGGCCGTCATACCGGAAGGCCTCCCGACGTTGCCGGGCCATCGATGGATGTCCTTCGGCCGGGTCTTCCGTGCATTTTTCGGGAAAGACGATACTCTTCTCTCCCTTTCAGATGAGGCATGACTGTTTCATGGCCTTCCGGCTCTCAGATGAGATCCAGCTGCTTCATGGCCTTCCAGATCCCGTCCTCCAGGAGCGGCGCGGTCACCAGGTCCGCGTGGGCTTTGGCGCCCTCGGCCCCGTCGCCCATGACGACGGCGCAGCCGGCCGCGTCCAGCATGCCGATATCGTTCATCCCGTCTCCAAAAGCGACCGTGTCCCGGACATCCGCGCCGAGGAGGCGGCAGACTTCGCGGATTCCTGTGCCCTTGTCAAAACCAAGCGGCACCAGCTCCGACACAGTCGGGCTGTGGACCATGCAGGCGAACCGGTCGCCGAAGGCCCTGCGGACGCCGCTGCCGTTCTCGAAGGGCGTGCATATGGTCAGCTTCATGATATCGATGTCATCCATGTGTTCCTCGATCTCGAGGAGGCGGCTCCCCATCCGGCCGCTGAGCATCTTTCCATATCTCACGTCCAGGAATTTGCGCCGGTCAATGTAAGAGAATTCCTTCCCTTCCAGCACAGGCGTATAGCCGTATCTGTCACAGATGTCCAGCGTTTCCTCCGTGAAGGCCTGGGACATCCGGCGGTAGAAAATGACGGCCTCGTCGGCGCCCTGCTCCGGCACCGGCCCGTCGAATGGTTTCATTTCCGGGGCGGGAATGGGGATCACAGAGCCGTCCGGCCCGATCTCTGCCCAGTCCGGCCGCACCTTGCCGGCCATCTCCGTGAGCTCAATCTGCATACCGCATCCGGAGACGATTCCGTCGAAGCCCAGCTCAAAGAGAAGGGGCTCGTGGAGATAGCTCCGGCTCCGGCCGCTGTTTATGAGGCACAGATGCCCCCGGCGCCGTGCGGCGGCCAGCGCCTCCCTGGTGCTGTCGGGAACATACTGCTCCCGGCCTGTCCACAGGGTGTTGTCGATGTCGAAAAAGAGAAGAGAACTCATGAAGTGTAGCCGCCCTCACCTTCCACGACAGGCGTCTCCACGCCCTCTCCGGCGGGCTTCACCTTCACGATTTTCTGAAGGAGCTCACGCCGCAGCACCAGGCTCTTGCCGAAGGGGTTGACCACCAGAGCCTCCAGCTTCTCGTTGCGGACCACGTCCAGGGAGCACCTGGTCGCAGGGATGTTGGCCCAGACGAATTTCTTCACCTGGTCCTTGGGGATGTCCGCCCGGGACGCAAAGACCGGATAATGCAGGCCGCCCTTGGGACTGTTGAGGAAGGCCGGGACCAGCCGCACGGGCTTGACCGGCTTGTACTGTCTGCCCTGCTGCCGGGCCAGGGCCATGGCCTCGGCGTCGGACTTTTCGAGGACCATCCGCATGGGCACCACGACGACGGTGTCGCCCAGGCAGCGGATCGCGGCCTCCAGGGCCTTGGGGGTCCGCTGTTCATGATACTGGTCGATCATATAGCTGAGGAGCTTGCCCTTGGCCTCCATCTCCTCCTTCTGCTTCCTGGCCTGCTCCCGGCGGGCCTGGATCTCCTCCGGCGTCAGCTTCTGCGGTGCGCCGGCCGCATTCTGGACGGGGATCGGGGTGATATTTTCCGCCGGAGCAGCCTCAGCAGCGGGGATTTCCTCTTCCTGCGTATCTTCAGCCGTCTCCTCAGGCGCAGCTGTTTCCTCGGCAGCCGGGACAGCTTCCTCGCTATCCGCCGCGTTCTCCGCCTCAGCGGCCGCAGCCTCTTCCGGCTCCTCGCTCACCGCTTCTTCGGAAGCGGCCGTGTTCTCCTCCTGAGGCGCCTCCGCCTGGACTTCATCCTTTTTTCTTCTGAATATATCGAACAGACCCATCTGTTACCTCCTTGATGGCATATAGCGATAGTATAGCGCAAATCAAATCCCATTTCAACGATAAGGGGAGGTGAAAAAGTGGGAATCAGGGACGGTTCCTTTTCCCAGTTTTCTTTGAAAACTGAGAAAAGGAACCGTCCCTGATTCCCACTTTGTTTCACCCTCTCTCACGCAAGCTGCAGAATAATCCCCAGCCCCCACATAAGGGCCCCCGACACAAGCCAGCACTGCCTGCCCAGGACCGCGCCGTTGGCCCGGCCGAAGGCGTAGCCGCCGGCCGTGGCCAGAAGGTTGGTGCAGAAGATGGCGGTCAGGAATCCCGGAAGACTCACCTGCAGAAGCCCGCAGACCACACCGGCCATGAGCTCCATGAAGCAGAACCGCAGGCAGAGGAGGGTGTCGTGACGCATGTCCACGTTTTCCATGCGGTGCTCCAGCAGGGAGACCCGGCGCAGGGCCAGGGAGAAGAACCGGATGCCGGTCCCCGCCAGGAGAATGCCGGACAGGACATGGATCCAGAAACGCTCATGGTCCCCTAGATCCTCCGACAGGATCCACTGACCCAGGCCGTAGCCCGCGCCGGAGGCGGCCAGGAGAACAGCGCCGAAGATCAGCGCCATGAGGATGACCCGGCCGTCCAGCATGACCAGCATGGCCCCCCTCTGCTCGATAAAGCCGAATACGCAGAGGGCCAGGGAGATGGCGATGATACCGATGACTAAGATTTGCATGTCCGCTCCTTTCGGCCGCCTGCCGTGACAGTTTTCCGTCTGTCCGGGGCTGCAACCCCCTTCCATCGGCAGGCAGGCCATTTTTCACTGCCTTGCGAAGTCTCTTCCGCCGGGAGATCAATCCTCCCCGACAGCTTTCGTTTTATAAATGAACTTCACGCTGCTGTCCATACCTTCCGGAGCGCCGCTGAAGGTGCGGTAATCATCGGCCGCTCCCCGGATGGCCTCGACCCGGTCTCTCAGGTCCTTCATATCCGTCTCGTAGAAGTCGGCCACCTTCTTGATGCCGTCCTCGTTGAGGGTGACCACGCCGTCCTTCATTTCCACAGCGCCGTCCAGGATCTTGGCGATGCCCTCGGCCAGCTCGCCGGAGCCGTCGGCCAGGGCGGCTGCGCCGTCCACAAGGGCCTGGGAATTGGCGTCCAGCGTCTGAGCGCCGGAGGCCAGCGTTGCCGCGCCATCCTTCAAGGTGCCGAGACCGTCAGCGAGGGTGGAGGCGCCGCTTGTCAGCTTGTCGGAGTTCTCATTCAGTGTCGATGTGCCCTTGGCCAGGGTCTCCGTGCCGTCAGCCAGGTCACCCAGACCACTGTCGAGAGCAACCGCGCCGTCCCGCAGGGCCTCGGAGTTGTCATTCAGCTCCTTGGTGCCGTCGGCCAGGATCTTGGTGCCGTCAGCCAGGTCACCCAGCCCCTTCTTGAGGCTCTCAGCGCCACCCGTCAGGGACTCATTGTTCTTAGTCAGGGTCTCCGTGCCCTTCTTCAAGGTGGTCAGGCCCTTGCCGATGGAGCCGAGGCCTTCCGCCAGCTTGTCTGCGCCGCCCGTCAGGGCGTCGTTGTGATCGGTCAGCTGCTGCATGCCCTCCGCCAGCGTGGAGGCTCCGCTGTAAATCTGGCCTGCGCCGGCCGTATAGGCCGCAACGCCTTGCTGTAATTTACCGGCACCGGCCTGAAGGGCAGGTACCCCATTCTCTTCGTCAGCCATGGCGGCCATACCGGCCAGAAGCTGGTTCACACCGCCCGTATAGGAGTTCAGGCCGTCACTGAGGGCCTTCACACCCGCCGCAAGGCCCGGATTCTCAGCGGTGCCGTCCCCGGCAACGGCTG
>CAMONF010000201.1 GCA_946620335.1 uncultured Clostridia bacterium | reverse complement strand
GCCTACAGTGACGGCAATACCCAGCAGAAGAACTCAGTCACGGCCATCGGCAGCGGGGAGCTGACGGGCAAGGGACTCAACAACTCGGAGGTCGATTCGGCCAACAAGGGCAATTTCATCTCCCAGATCCAGACTGACTTCATTTTCGCAGTGGCGGGAGAGGAGCTTGGCTTCCTGGGAAGCGCGGGCATCATTATCCTTCTGCTGCTCATAGAGCTGGAGTGTCTCCATACCAGCCGACGGGCAAAGGACCTGTCGGGAACGCTGATCTGTTGCGGGATCGCCTCCATCGTGGCCATCCAGAGCTTCATCAACATCGGGGTCGCGACCCGCATTCTGCCCAACACCGGCACACCGCTCCCCTTTGTGAGCTACGGCACGACTTCCATGGTCAGTATCTATACCGGCATGGGCTTCGTGCTGAATGTGGGCCTTCAGAACAAGATCCATTTCCAGGAAAGCAGCTCTAAGCACCGGCTCATCAGGCTGGCGGACTGAAGGAAGGGATAGGAGAACATGAAGCGGGACAAGAGAGTTTTTATCACCACCGTGCTCCTGGCAGTTTTGGCCGGGGCAGTGGTCGCGGCCGTCATTATCATTTCTACCATCCGGTCCTATTCGGAGGTGGATACCCCCATGCCCTTCACCAACGAGACCATGGTCTACGCCAGCACGGCGGAGGTGGGTCTCATGACGGAGAAGGCGTCCACTTATTCACTTTGCGTGGGAAGCGACAATGTAGCCAACGAGAATATCGAGATCGACCCGGCTGAGTCCGCGGCCCTTTTCGACATAGAGAACCGGCGGGTCCTCTTTGCCAAGTCCATGTACGAGCAGATCTACCCGGCCAGCGTCACCAAGATCATGACGGCCATCGTCGCCATGAAGTACGGCAACCTTGATCAGCGGGTGACAGTCATCTGGCGAGATCTGGAGCTGGAGGCCGGCTCCCAGGTGTCCGGCATCCACATCGGCGACAAGCTGACGCTGCGGGCCCTTGTCCATGCCCTGCTGGTCCACTCCGGCAACGACGCCGCCCTGGCCATCGCCAGAATCGTCGGGAACGGGAGTGTGGAAGCCTTTGTGGAGATGATGAACGAAGAGTGCAAGCGGATCGGGGCGACCAATACCCACTTTGTGAACCCGACCGGACTCCACGACGAGAACCACTACACCACGGTGTATGACATTTACCTGATGCTCTCCGAAGCCATCAAGTACGACGACTTCGTCAGCATCATGCAGATCTCGGTCTTCGACCTGGGCTATACAGCGTCGGATGGGACGGAAGGGCACGTCACGCTGGACTCCACCGACCACTACCTGACCGGTGAGTATAAGGCGCCCAAGGATGTCACCGTTCTGGGCGGCAAGACCGGTACTACCGCGGCGGCGGGCCACTGTCTGGCTATTCTCTCTCAGAATGCCTATGGGCAGCCGTTCATTTCCATCATCATGGGAGCGCCCACGACAGACGGCCTCTATAAGGACATGAACACCCTGTTGGCCCAGATCAACAGTTAGAATCGGATTTGCTTGTTTTTCACCGGCGTTTCATCTATAATAAGGGTAACTTCCATTGAGCGGACCGGATTGGTTCTCCGTGAGATGCGGGACCGGCCGCCGCGAATGGTATACATAACATAAAGCATTAAGGAGGAACACTACTATGGTTCGTTTAATTGTTGGTCCGAAGGGAAAAGGCAAGACAAGAGAACTCCTTAGCAGAGTCAACGAAGAAATCAAAACAGCCAAGGGAACTATCGTATATCTGGATAAGAACAACAAGAAGATGTTCGAGCTGGACCGCAACGTCCGTCTGATCGACGTCTCCGCTTATCCCATTGCCAACAGCGAGCAGTTCGTAGGCTTTATCTGCGGCATCATTTCTCAGGACCACGATCTTCAGAGCATGTATCTCGACAGCTTCCTTCGCTGCACCAAGCTGGAAGGACAGGACTTCACCACCACCATTCTTGAACTCGACAGAGTCAGCTCCCTGTACAATATCGACTTCGTTATCTCCCTGACGGCCAGCGCCGACGAGCTCGCCCCTGAGCTGAAAGATAAGGTCATCGTCGCCCTGTAATACAGGCGATTGAGGGGAAGCCTATTCTAAATCAGGTCATTACCCGCAGGAAAATGCGGAAACAGATATACATGTTGAGATTGCCGCCGGCTTGTCCGGCGGCTTCTCTTATGCTATAATGGGTCGGATACAGAGGTGCCCGTACTGGATGCAGATTCGGGCTGTGCCTTCATTTTCCGGCTGTGCTCCGTGTGCCGGCATCTTAAGATGCCTGCAGCCTTATCCACAACGTGATGCCGGTGAACTATTCTATTTTTTTATAAAGGAAATCAGCAGTGGCGAACAGGACTTCAGACCGCAGCCCCTTCCGGCGGGTCTTTTCCATCAACATCGGAACGATCCTTTTTGGAGCCGTTTTCTTATATATCATCGTCAGTATGGTCCTTTACCTGACGGCCAACCACGTGGAATCCTACCAGGTGACAGCCGGACCGCTGGCAAAGAACCAGTATTATACCGGGTTGGCGCTGCGCTCTGAGCGCGTGATTTCGGCGGACACTTCGGGATATATTACCTACTATGCCCGCGAGGGCAGCCGGGTGAAGCGTTATGGCGCTGTCTACGGAGTGGGAGCGGAGAAGACCACGGAGAGCGTCGGCACCTTGGACGAGGAGACGGCGGCCCGAATTAACAGCGACCTGCGTTCATTTTCACTGGGCTTTTCACCGGTGGACTTCCACGAGACCTATACCCTCAAGTACCAGCTGGAGTCGGATATTTTAGGCAGCTCGGATATCGCCCTTTTCAACACCTCCGTGGATTCCTCGGGTTCCATGACGATCGGCGAACAGACCATCGCGACGGCCCCCTCGCCGGGTATCGTGAGTTACCTGATCGATGGGTATGAGAATATCAGCGTTGACAATCTGACGGCGGCCGACCTGGACAAAAAGTCCTATGTCCGGACCAATTTGAAGACCAACGGGGAAGTCAGGGCGGGTGAGAACGTTTACAAGCTGATCGAGTCCGAGGCCTGGTCGCTGATCATTCCGCTGACCTCCCGGCAGGTGGTGCAGCTGTCCGACCGGACCTCCATCCGGGTGCGCTTCCTGAAGGACAACGTCACCCAGACAGCCTCCTTCCAGATCCTGACCGGCGCGGATGACAGCTATTTCGGCAAGCTGGATTTTATGGGCGGTCTGTCCAGGTATATCGACAACCGGTTCATCGAGATCGAGCTGGTCACCAACCAGAATACGGGCCTCAAGATTCCGGTCACATCCCTTGTCTCCAAAGAGTTCTACGTGATCCCGGAGGATTATATCACGGTGGGCGATGACGGCGGCACAGCCGGCTTCCTCAAAGTGACCACGGACCGGGAGGGAAATGAAACCACGACCTTCGTCACCACCACCTTATATGAACTGAAGGACGGCCGCTACTATGTGGACGACACGGACTTCTCCGGCGGTGACGTCATCATCAAACACGGCGGTTCCACCGACCGCTACATCGTGCGGGCCACGGATACCCTGGAGGGCGTATACAACCTGAACAAAGGCTACGCCGTCTTCCGCAAGGTCAGCATCATCGACAAGAATGAGCAGTACTGCATCGTGGAGCGGGGAACGCGCTTCGGCATATCCCAGTTCGATTACATCGTGCTGGATGCCTCCACTGTCAAGGAATCCCAGATCACAGTGCATTGACAGGGCTGCGGCACCCACTTCCCAGAGGAAAACATATGATAGAAGACAATCTGAAACTGGTAAAAAAGAAAATTGCTGATGCGGCAGCTCGGGCCGGTCGGGACGGGGAGGAGGTAACTCTCGTCGCCGTCAGCAAGACCAAGCCGGAGGAGGACATCATGGCTCTCTACAAGGCCGGCCACCGGGACTTCGGCGAGAATTACATCCAGGAGCTGAGGACCAAGCACGATGACCTGCCGGAGGACATCCGCTGGCATATGATCGGCCATCTTCAGCGGAACAAGGTCAAGTACATCGCCTCTTACGTATACATGATCCATTCCGTGGATTCTCTGGCCCTGGCCGAGACCATCGAGAAGGAAGCGGCCAAGCATGACCGGGTGATTCCCGTCCTCATCGAGGTGAATGTGGCGGGAGAGGACACCAAATTCGGGGTGGCGCCCTCCGAGGCGGAGGACCTGGTTCGGGCCATCAGCGCCCTGCCGCACGTGAAAGTCCGTGGCTTTATGACCAGCGCTCCTTACGTGGAGGACCCCGAAGAGGACCGCATTTTCTTTGAACGTTTGCGCCATTTAAGTGTTGACACGGCAGAGAAAAAAATTGATAATGTAACAGTGGATGTCCTCAGTATGGGTATGTCCAATGACTATGAGGTGGCCGTAGAGGAAGGCTCCACTATGGTCCGTGTCGGTACAGCTATTTTCGGAGAGAGAGATTATACCAAATAAGGTTTGAGAACGGAGTGTCTGCGACATGTCGATTTTTGATAGATTTCTGGATGCCATTAAACTGAATGACGACTACGACGACGAGGAAGATTTCCTCGACGATGAGGACGACGAGGAAGACGAGGAAGACTACGAGGACGAAAAGCCCAGAGGCAGCTTCTTCTCCAGATTCTCCTCCGGAAAATCCAGAAGCACCAGGGATTACGACGAGGAGGACGATGAGGAGGAGGACGACTTTGACTTCGACGAGGAAGAAGAGGAACTTCCCCGGAAGACAGCCAAGCAGCCTGCGCCCGCTGCGTCCAAGACGGTCCGCAGCTCCTCCAAGACGTCCTACAGCACTGACCGCACATCTGCGAGGTCGAACGCATACGCTGAGAGAGCAGAGTCTTCCCGCAAGGAGATGCCGAAGCAGAGACCTGAGAAGAAGGCTAAGCCGGCTCCGGCGCGCAAGAAAGGACTCTCTCCGATGGAAGTGAATGTGATTCGTCCGACCTCCATGGACGATACCAAGGATATTGCGGACACCCTTATGGATAAGTGCACTGTGGTCCTGAACCTTGAGGGTATCGATGTTGACCTGGCTCAGCGGATCATCGACTTTACCTGCGGCACCTGCTATGCCCTGAACGGCGGTCTACAGAAGATTTCCAGCTATATCTATATCCTGACGCCCGCTGATGTCGACATTTCGGGCGACGTGACCAGCATTTTGAGCGGTGCCTTCGATATTCCTTCCATGAGATCCCCTTATTGACCTCGTCTATATGATTCCACGAGAGTATCCGCGCACCCGGCGCAGATACTCTTTTTTTTCGGCTTCACCGGAGGCTGTCAAAGCCGAGTGTACCGGCGTATGCCGTCAATGAGAGTCCTGCGGGACTCGCCTGCTGAAAAGGAGACAAAGCCATGCCCCTTTATTTCAAAAGTTCCTTCCATGACCTGGCCAAGGCCTGTGACAAGGCCGGCCTGGGCCGCGAGCGCATCTGCATCGTCTGCGACACCAACACGGCGCCTCTCTATGCCAAGGATGTCAGCGAAGCCCTGGCCAAGCGCTTCCGCCAGATCGACGTCTACGCCTTCCCGGCGGGCGAGGAAAATAAGACCCTTGCCTCCATCGAGGCTCTCTATGGCTTTCTGATTTCAAGACAGTATGACCGCCACGATGCCCTGCTGGCTCTCGGCGGCGGTGTCGTCGGTGATATGACCGGCTTTACGGCAGCCACCTACCTGAGGGGAATCCGCTATGCCCAGGTGCCGACGACCCTTCTGGCCCAGGTGGACTCCAGCATCGGCGGCAAGACCGGCGTGGACTACCAGGGCTTCAAGAACATGGTCGGCGCCTTCCACATGCCTGCTTTTGTCTTCACCAATGTTCGGACCCTGGCGACGCTTCCTGCAGATCAGTTCTCCTCCGGCATGGGCGAGGTCCTGAAGACAGCCCTCCTGGCCGATGAGAAGTTCTACGAGTGGATCATCAACCACATGGAGGAAATCAATGACCGCAATTATGAGACCATCCTCAAGATGGTCAAGTCCGCGGCGGCCATCAAGGAAGCCATCGTGGACCGGGATCCCACGGAGAAGGGAGAGCGCGCTCTCTTGAATCTGGGACACACCATCGGACATGCCATCGAGAAATACAAGCATTTCTCCATGCTCCACGGCCAGTGTGTGGCCCTGGGGTGCATTGCGGCGGCCAGCATCAGCCGGGGGCGTGATCTCATTTCCCCGGAGGAACTCTATGAGATCCGCGACATGTGCGTGGCCTTCGACCTGCCGATGTTCGTGGACGGCATTGACGAGCAGGCTGTCCTTGAAATCACAAGGTCCGACAAAAAGAAAAAGGGCGGTCAGGTACGTTTCATCCTCCTGAAAGGCATCGGCGAGGCTTTCATTGCTGATGACGTGACCGAGGAGGAGATCCTGAACGGTATCCGCTTCATCAACGGAGATGGAATAGTTTATGAAGAATGACAGGACTGCAAGGGTCAAAGACGTGATCGTCGGGCTGGTGGTCGTGGCCTTGCTCACCTTCCTGGACCAGTATACCAAGGTCCTGGCTGCGGCAAAGCTTCCCGGGAAGCCGGTGGACATCCTGCCGGGCGTATTCCGCCTCCAGTATCTGGAGAATACGGGGGCTGCCTTCGGCCTCTTCAACAATCAGCTGGTGTTTTTCTATGTCATCACGGTGGTATTTCTGGCGGCGGCTGTTCTGTTTTACCTGCGCATGCCGCGTGAAAGACGTTACCTTCCGATCAGAATCATAGCTCTCTTTCTCATGGCCGGCGCCCTCGGCAATTTCATCGACCGCGTGATGCTGCGCTATGTCCGGGATTTCCTCTATTTCTGCCTGATCGATTTCCCGATCTTCAACGTCGCCGACATTTATGTCACATGCTCGGCGGCCGCCATCTTCATCCTTCTTCTGGGCGTTTACAAGGAGGAGGACCTGGAGAAAATCGAGAACGCGGTAAGAGGACGCAGGGCGGAGGATGATCAATGAAGGCGAAGGCATTCGACCGGAGCGACGCGGAGATCGCGGCCGTCCGGGTCCTTGTCCCCGATGAGGAGCAGGAGGGACTTCGGGTGGACCGGTTCCTCGCGGATGAGCTGGGGGACATTTCCAGAACGCGGATTCAGGGACTGATCGACAGCGGTCTCATTACCCTGGGCGGGAAGAAGATCAAGAGTTCCTACAAGGTGTCGGAGGGCGAGGAGATCACAGTCCGCATTCCGGCCCCGGAGCTGCCGGATATTCAGCCGGAGAATATACCTCTCGACATTCTCTATGAGGACAGCGATGTCCTCATCGTAAATAAACCCAAGGGGATGACCGTTCATCCCGCACCGGGTCATCTCGGCGGGACACTGGTCAATGCCGTTCTCTGGCACTGCGGCGACAGCCTGTCCGGCATAAACGGGATCCTGAGACCGGGTATTGTCCACCGAATCGACAAGGACACCACCGGCGCCCTCATCGTCTGCAAAAATGACGCCGCCCACCGCTCCATCGCGGCCCAGCTGAAGGACCATTCCATAACCCGGCGCTACCGGGGCATCGTCATCGGCGCGCCGAGGGAGGACGAAACTGTCATAGAGGGCAATATCGGGCGGGACCCCAGGGACCGCAAGAAAATGACAGTCCTCCGCGACGGCGGCAAGCCGGCCGTCACCCATGTGACTGTCCTGGAACGGTATAACGGCTATTCCCTGTGCGAATTCCGTCTGGAGACCGGGCGCACCCACCAGATCCGCGTCCATATGTCCCACACGGGCCATCCCCTGCTGGGAGATGACGTGTACGGCGGCAGGAGGAGCGGGTTCGACCTCGAGGGGCAGACCCTGCATGCGGGGATCATAGGGTTCATCCATCCTTCCACCGGCGAGTATATGGAGTTCGAAGCGCCGCTGCCGGGCTATTTCGAGGCCCTTTTGAACCGTTTCCGCGGCGGAAGATGACGAGGCGGAGGGCAGGGATTCTTAAAATCCGGTTAAATCCTATTTTTTTACTTGTCAGCCGTCCGGCAGGAAAGTAAAATAGAACTGTTGATATTTTCTGAAATCATCAGAATTCAGACTTCTTTTTATGGCAAATTGGTGACCATTCACAGGGTATCCGCTCCTTAAGGATGCTGAATGGTTCCAGAGAATACATGAAGGGGGACGTAGGATATGGCAAACGAAGAGAAAATCATCGTCACAATCGGAAGACAGGCCGGATCCGGCGGACGGCAGATCGGGAGGATGCTGGCGGAGCAGCTGGGTATTCCCTTCTATGACAAGGAACTGCTGGAGGTGGCTGCCCGTGAAAGTGGCCTGAGCCGGGAAGTTTTCGAGAACCACGACGAGATGCCTACCAACAGCTTCCTCTACTCCCTGGTCATGGATGCCTATTCCTACGGCTATTCCACCGGCGTGCACGATATGCCCATCGACCATAAGGTCTTCCTGGCCCAGTTCAACGCCATCAAGAAGATCGCTGCGGAAGGGTCCTGCGTGATCGTAGGACGCTGTGCCGACTATGCCCTCGAG
This sequence comes from uncultured Clostridia bacterium, assembly GCA_946620335.1. Classification (GTDB taxonomy): domain Bacteria; phylum Bacillota; class Clostridia; order Lachnospirales; family Lachnospiraceae; genus Chordicoccus. The sequence continues at coordinate 7,626 of CAMONF010000201.1, read as the reverse complement.
GAGGAGAAGATCCTCTCTGTGTTTGTCCACGGGGAGCTGGAGGACCGCACCAACCGGATCATCCATGATTACGGCGTCACCATCAACAAGGCCAAGGAGATGATCCTGAAGACCGACAAGAAGAGAAGCAGCTACTACAACTACTATGCCAACAAGCGCTGGGGCGCTGCTGCCAGCTATGACCTGACCCTGAACAGCTCAGCCTTCGGTCTGGACGGCTGTGTTGCCCTCATCAGAGCCGCTCTGGGCAAGTGATGTCCCATTCTGTTCATACAGAGAAAGAATACGAATAGCTTATGAAAAAATCTCAAAGGCAGATGATCCGGCTGATCGCCTTCTATGCCTTCGCGTTGGTGGCATTCTCACTGGTGCTCTACCTGGTCATATTTAAGGCCTCCAGCCTTGGTCAGGGATTGACCAAGGCGCTCGATGTCCTCTCGCCTATTCTCTATGGCCTGGTGATCTCCTATGTCCTATTTCCGGTCATGCAGCCGCTGGAGAACCTGATCATCCGCTTCCTCGTTAAAATAAAACATCCGCCCGGCCCGAGAGGTGTCTCGGCCATCCACGTTACCTGTGCCATCATCAGTATTATACTGGGGTACATGCTGATCTTTGCCCTCATTTCCGTCCTTCTTCCGGAAATCGTAAAGAGTGTGCAGAACATCGTACAGAACTTTCCGTACTATATCCGCAACATCCGGCTCTGGGCAAACAATCTGATCATCAACAACCCCTGGCTGTCCGGCAGCGAGACGGTCGAGCAGTCCACCGAATCCCTGAACGAGACGCTGAGCCAGATCTCCAACTGGGTGACAGACCAGTTCTCTCCGAGAATCGAGATCATCGCCACGCGAGTGACCAGCTCCATTTTCAATGTTCTCGGTGTTCTGTACAATTTCTTCATCGGAACCATCGTCGCCATCTATATTCTGATCTCCCGGGACAGGATCCTGGCCAGACTGCGGCGCTTTATATACTCAGTCTTTTCGGTGCCCACGGCCAACCAGATCCTTCACAACATCCGGTTCGTGGATGAGAAGTTCGGCGGCTTCCTTCTGGGAAAGATCGTGGACTCCATGATCATTGCCGTCATCTGCTATGTGGCCATGACGATCCTGCGGTTCCCCTACACCCTGCTGATCTCCGTTGTGATCGGTGTGACCAACGTCATTCCCTTCTTCGGACCTTTCATCGGGGCGATTCCGAGCGCCTTCCTGATCTTCGTCAACAATCCGATCCAGGCCCTCTACTTTGTGATCTTCGTCCTGGTCCTGCAGCAGTTCGACGGGAACTTTGTAGGCCCCAGGATCCTGGGCAACTCGGTCGGTGTATCCAGCTTCATGGTTCTCATTTCCATCCTGATCGGCAGCGGCTTCCTCGGTGTGTTCGGCATGATCATCGCCGTGCCGACGGCGGCTGTTCTCACGGCAGTCGTCCAGACGACGATCTTAAAACGCCTTGTCCAGAGAAAGTTGCCCGGCGATCTGGAATCCTACCGGCATATGGACCGGGTGGATCCGTGGACGCGTGCCACTGTGGAGGATCCGTTTGAGTCCGAAGGCAAGAGCTTCTATATGAATCTGAAGCGGAAGAGCGATGACGCCCTTTCCCTTGAGAATCCGCTTCCGGTGGCCCCCTGGGACGTCACCATCGAGGATGTTGAGAAGACCGGTGTCCAGCGCAGGGCTGAGATCGAGGTCGAGCGGGCCTTCCTGGCTAACGAGAAGAAGAAGGCCTCCGGAGACAGGCACAATGCTGAATCTGTCGGGGCTTTGCGATCCCTCTTCGGCATAGTCGACGATGACGAGGAGGAATCCGCAGACACGGAAAACAAATGATACCTATTCACATCCCCGGGAGAGACGGCTGAATCCGTATCTCTGCCGGGGATTCGTGATATTAAAACTGCCGGACCCATCGGGAATTAAACGGCCGGAAAAAGAGGAGGAGAGATGGCAGAAAAGAGACCGGATACCGGAAATAAAAACAGGCAGTCAAACGGCAGCATGGGCGAGCCTGACGAGAAGACCCTGGCCGCCGAGAGAGCGGCCCGCCAGGAGCGTAGGCGCAAGCGCGAGGAGGCAAGAAGGAGACGGAGACGCAGGTATCTGATCCGGAGGGCGGCCGTCGCGGGTGCTGCTCTCATTTTAATACTCCTTATTGTTCTCCTGGTCAAAAGCTGCGGCAAGGATGATAAGGATAAAACGACGGGAAGTGATACTGTTCAGACCTCGGAGACCGGTCCGGCAGCTGAAGCTGCGGCGACCGGCGGGGAGACGGTGACCGGAGAGGAGACTGTTCCGGGCGAGACTCCCGCCGAGACCACTCCCGCCGCCAACGTCTCCGCTGAGGACAAGGCGGTATTGGACGAGGCTGAGAAGCTGGCTGCCATGTATGACTATGACGCGGCCATAGAGCTTCTCCAGCCCTACGTGGACCGGGGCGCGGATCCGGCCTTCTCAGACGCCATCGCCCGCTTCCAGGAGACCAAGGATTCCTGCATCGCCTATGACGTGGAGACGATCCCTCACTTTTTCTTCCACTCCCTTTTGAACGACGACAGGGGCTTCAAGATTGAGCTGGTCGGCGACTTCGTGGCCAAGGACAACGGCTGCTGGATGTGCTCGGTAAATGAATTCAATACCTGCCTCCAGCAGATGTACGAGCATGGCTGCGTCCTTGTCACTATGCGGGATATGGTCATTGAGACCAGGGATGACGACGGCAATGTACATTTTGAGCCCAACGACCACCTGATGCTGCCGCCCGGCAAGACGCCGGTCGTCATGTCCGAGGACGACCTCAGCTACTACCACGCCTACGATGACCAGGGCATCGCCGAGAAGCTGGTCCTGGACGACGAAGGTAAGGTAAAGTGCCTCTATACGGATGAGAACGGGGAAAAACACGTCGGCGATTACGACGTCGTCCCGCTGCTGTCCACCTTCATCGAAGAGCATCCGGATTTCTCCTACCACAATGCCCACTGCATCATCGCTCTGACCGGCTACAACGGCGTCTTCGGCTACCGCACCGACGAGGTCTACAAGACCCGGGACGAGGACCGTCTGGACGACAACCAGCGGGAATGGCTGAATGCCCACCCCGAGTTCGACTTTGACGAGGATGTGGCTGAGGCCACCAAGATTGCCAATGCCCTGAAGGCGGAAGGTTATGAATTCGCCAGCCATACCTGGGGCCACCGCCATGCTGATACGGCTTCCGTCGAGTCGCTGATGAAGGACAACGAGCGTTTTGTCAACTGGGTCGTGCCCATCACCGGCCCCATCGACACGATCATCTTCGCCCACGGAAGCGATCTTCAGGGAGCCAGCGATTACTCCTACGACAACGAGAAGTTCGCCTATTTCAAGAGCGTCGGCTACAATTATTACTCGAACGTGGATGGGTCTGTTCCTTACTGGAACCAGATCCGCAGCAATTATGTACGAACTGCCCGCATCAACATCGACGGCTACAGGCTCTGGCAGGCCATGCAGGGCAACCAGAACTCCATCGCCGATATGGAGATCCTGGGCATCCACGACATCGAGGACTGGTTCGACTACGCTCGTCCTACACCTGTTGAGATTGCGGGCTGATTCCTGCAGCCGCCTGTGAAGAGGTACGTATGCCATTTAAGATTGTTCGCAATGACATCACAAAAATGAATACCGACGCCATTGTGAACCCCGCGAACCCCCTGCCGGCGGGGGGCGACGGCGTGGACCGCGCTGTCTATACCGCTGCCGGGATGGAGCAGATGCTGAAGGAACGGCGGAAGATCGGCTATATGGCTGTCGGCAGTGCCTTCATTTCCAAAGGGTATGGGCTGCCCTGCCGGTACGTGATTCATGCCTCCGGCCCGGTCTGGGTAGACGGAAGCCATGATGAGAAGAAGGAACTTGAGCGGACCTACACGGCTGCCTTGAAGGTCGCCGGGAGAAGGCGACTGAAAAGTGTGGCGTTTCCCCTTCTGGGGGCCGGGAGCTATGGGTTCCCGACGGAGGTGGCCGTGGATGCGGCCATTTCGTCCATCAGCCGTTTTCTGCTCACCTCGGACATGGAGGTCACCCTTGTCATCTTCGGGAGTCAGGCTCTCCGCCATGTGGGCGGGCTTTTCGACCGGATCGACTCCTACATCGATGACAACTATGTGAAAGCTAAGAGGGCCGAAGAGTATCTCGGCCATACGGCTGTTTATTCAGATGCGGCCCCGAATTATGGGAGGGCTGACGATTTTTCTGCGGCCCCGAATTATGGGAGAGCTGACGATTTTTCTGCGGCCCCGAATTATGGGAGGGCTGACGATTTTTCTGCAGCCCCAAATTATGGGAGTGAGGATGATTTTTCTGAGGCTCGTCCCGGTTGGGCGGCGAGGTGGAGAAGAATCAGGGAGTTACGCCGAAGGGAAAAAGCGGAGCAGCTGGCCTCGATGGATGCGGCTTCAGATGAGTATTCTGAGGATTATTCGGCATTTTTCATGCCGGAGGAGCCGTCATCGCATCTGTTCAGACCTGATGATGCATGTATAGTGGAATCCTCTGGCGATGTTGCGGGAACCGCAGAATTATGCCTGGAAGCAGCCGGAGATGTCACGGACGCAGCAGAATCATCTTTTGAAGATGCCGGCGATGCCTTGGTAGCAGCAGAATCATCTTTGGAAGCTGCCGGCTATGCCACGGAAGCAGCAGAATCATCTTTGGAAGCAGCCGGAGATGTCACGGAAGCAGCAGAATCATCTTTGGAAGCTGCCGGAGATGTCACGGAAGCAGCTGAATCATCTCCGGAAGCTGCCGGCGATGTCACGGACGCAGCCGGAGTAACCCATGCAGCGTCTTTGCGGCCTTCCGCTGAAATCAGACCCGGGGCTCAGCGCGCAGAGGGAAGAGACGCTTCGCTCCCGCCCGGATATTTTCGTCCGCAATCCGCAAAAACCGGATCCGGATCTCATTTCCAGCAGTCAGGCAGCTACAGCAATGCCATGGCGCCCGGTGCTGCGCCGATATCCCATGCCTACGGACCTTCTGAGGCTCCGTCGAGCGGCAGGCCTGCCCGCCAGTCATCAATCCTGCCGGGCTTCCGCAAGGGCAGAAAGCTGGACAGCCTCATGGAGGAGGTCGGCGAGACCTTCCAGGAAAAGCTCTTCCGCCTGATTGACGAGGAGGGACTCAAGGACGCCGAGGTCTATCGGCGGGCCAACCTGGACCGCAAGCTCTTCTCCAAAATCCGCAGCAGGCGCGATTACCAGCCAAGCAAGAAGACGGTGATGGCCCTCTGCATCGCGCTGCGGCTCAACATCGACCAGGCTACGGACCTCATGGCGCGGGCAGGGTTTGCATTTTCCCCGGGTTCACGGTTCGATATTATCGTCAAGTTTTATATAGTGAACGGTATATACGAGATCAACAGCATCAACCTTACCCTCTTCGAGTATGGTGAGGACTGCCTCGGAGCTTGACATGGATAACAAGTCTTTGGTTTATGATCAGCCCGCCTCCGAGCAGACCTGGACGGAAGCCCTGCCTCTTGGCAACGGTACCTTGGGCGCTATGGTCTGCGGCGGTGTGAAGCGTGAGTTGATCCGCCTGAACCAGGAGTCGGTTTGGAACGGCGGATTCAGGCAGCGAATCAACCCGGATGCCAGGGAGAGCCTGGCCGAGGTGAGAGAGCTTGTCTTCGCCGGCCGACTGTCCGAGGCGGAGGAAATGATCTACACCAATATGCTGAGCGCGTCCGTCGAGCTAGGCAATTACGAGCCCTTGGCGGACCTTCGGCTCGTGTTCGACAGAAAAATCTCCCACCACAGTGAACTTTTTAAGCCCGCTCCGGTCGATTACGAGCATTATGTGAGAAGACTGGACCTTGCGCGGGCTTTATTTTCATGCTCCTATGAGAGAAATGACAACCGGTTCCGGCGGGAGGCTTTCATTTCCTATCCGGACCAGGTCATGGTCTATCGGATCGAGACGGCTTCGCCCATAGGCCTTCGAATCGAGCTGACCAGGGATAACCATTGTGAGCAGGTCCTGGCCTCCGACGAGGGAATCACCCTTACGGGGAAGGGGAGTGGAATGGGGCCGGCTTTCGCGGCCGGGATTCTCGCCGTCAGCAACGGGGTGCAGAGGCGCACAGGGTTTTATTTGAGCATCGAAGAAGCCACTGAAATCACTGTATATGTGGCCGGGCGGACGGATTTTTATGGAGAGGATCCGGTTCGATGGTGCGATGAACGGCTGGCAGCGGCGAAGGAAAAGGGATATGAGGCGCTGAGGAAGACGCATCTGGAAGATTATATGGCTCTGTTCGGCAGAGTGGAGCTTGCGATCAATCCGGAGGAGGCGGATGCCCTGGTTTCCGGCCTGGTCACCCGGGGGGAGGGCATTACCGTCCGCGAATTGACAGATGCCATCCGGGAATAAATAAAGCTTCTGCCGCCCATGAAGGTCGTCTACCGCGGACAGCTCCTCGAGTGGAGAAAAGAATATCAGGAATTTGAACAGGGTCACCGGCATATCTCTCATCTTTTTGGCCTGTATCCGTCCAATCAGATCACTATGAGTTCGACACCGGAGCTTGTAGATGCCGCCGCTGAGACCATTCAGGAGCGGCTGGCCCATGGAGGAGGCCAGACAGGCTGGTCTCTGGGATGGATCATCAACAATGTATGCCAGGCTGGGAGACGGTGACTCGGCTTTGGGAAGCCTTGAGCGGTTGATCCGGGAGCAGACGGCTTCTAACCTCTTTGACTTGCATCCGCCTGTTGTGCCTGGTGCGCCGCCGATTTTCCAGATCAACGGGAACTTCGGTGGGACGGCGGGCATCGCGGAGATGCTGCTGCAGATCCACGAAGGGTGTCTTCATTTCCTGCCGGCGCTGCCTCGGAGATGGGCGTCGGGCCGGGTGCGCGGACTTAAGGCCAGAGGAAATATCCGCGTCGATTTCGAATGGCGGGATGGCCGGGTCACGAAGATCGCTTTGATGAGTCCGGTGGAGCAAACGGTGAATCTGGCTGTCAACGGCCGCCGGACGAAGGTTCTGGTGAAAACTGAAGTGTGATACAGTGAGACGGTCCTTTTTGCGCAAAATCCTGTGGTCTTGCGTAAAAAGGACCGTCTTTCTGTTTCGTGGGCATTATAGCACTGGTTTAAGGACACAGCTGACAATTTCGGCTATAATAAGGATGTTGCATTGTTGGAATTGTGCTGGAGGTAGAGGGGCCTGCCTTCAGAGGGAGAGGATCATCCATGGCTAGATTATTTGTGACCGGCGATTGTCACGGAGCATATACGAAACTGGGGTACAAGTTCTTTCCGGAGGGGAGAGGCCTTACCAAGGATGACTATGTGATCATCTGCGGAGATTTCGGGTTCTGGGATACATCCCCGGAGCAGGACTACTGGATGGACTGGCTGGAAGCGCGTCCCTTCTCCGTACTCTGGGTGGATGGGAACCATGAGAACTTTGACCTGCTGGGGCAGCTGCCTGCCTCGGAGTGGTGTGGCGGCAAGGTACATTTTATACGTCCGCATGTTATCCATCTGATGAGGGGACAGATGTTTAATATTGGCGGAATGCGGTTCTTCACCTTTGGCGGCGCCACGAGCCACGATATTGAGGGCG